>NZ_JBEPBF010000045.1:0-68248 GCF_040298985.1 Streptomyces sp. NPDC001093
GCGGTGCCTGCGGACGATTCCGAGCAGGCTGTAGCCCCCCGCATGGGAGAGGTTGAAGTCCAGGTGGTCGCCGCCGCGCGGCAGGCCGCCGGGCATCACGACACCGCCGCCGTCGCCGAGCGGCAGCACGTCGTCGAGCGCACAGCCGGCGCAGTCCGTGGAGGTCACCGTGGCCGGCGCGCACACGACGTACTCCGGGAGCTGTCCGCCGCCGGACGGGCAGACACCGTCGTTCACGGCGACGTTCACGGTGGGGCGGCTGCCCGCGCAGGTGGAGTACCGGTGGGTGACGACCCGCGGCTCGGTGTCCGACCCGGGGTGGCACACGCTGTCGTTCCCGGACGGCGGCGGGAAGAGCCGGCAGGTGCGGGTGACCCTGGCGGTGTACCGCGGCAGCGGGACGACCGCGGACCAGATCAGTGTGAAGGTGCGCGCTCCCGTGCAGACCACGTCGAACGCGGTCCCGTTCTCGGTGGGCTGTACGACGGGCACGGCGACGGAGACCCCGTCGGGCGGGGCCTCCGCTTCGGCATCGGGCTCACCGACGAGTTCACCCTGAGGGGCGAGCCCGTTCGGGTCACGCGTTGTTCGTGAACACCGGCAGATAGCCGCCGGAGTGGCCGGCCGCGGTGGGGTGGTACGACTCGCTGATGTCGAGCCAGTTGACGCTGTGCAGCCACGAGTCGCCGGAGCAGATCTCGTGGGTGGAGAAGGCGGTGCGGACGTCGCCGAAGACGAACCCGTGGGCCTGGGCGCGCTTCTGGATGGCGGCGTCGATGTAGTCGGCCGCGCCGTTGATCGCGGACCGCTTGGTGTCGGAGAGCCCGAGGCAGGTCTGGCCCAGCAGGTAGAAGCGGGGGTAGCTGAGCACGACCACCCGGGCGCCGGGAGCCTTGGCGCTGATCGCGTTGTAGACGGTGTCCAGCTTGCCGGGGAGCGTGGAGTCGACGTACGCCTTCGCGGTGTTGATCCGGTCGATGCAGGCGCTGTCGGACTGGATCACACAGGTCGTCATGACGTCGGAGAAGCCGGCGTCGTTGCCGCCGATGGTGATGGACACCAGTGAGGTCGAGGAGCTGAGCGAGCCGAGCTGGCCCGCCATGACATCGTCCGTCGTCGCGCCCGAGCAGGCGTTGAACGCGAACGAGGACGGGCTGTGGGCGGCGTTCCACAGGTACGGGTACGCCTTGGTGCTGCGGTCGCAGGAGCCGCTGGAGCTGATGTAGCTGCCCGCGCCGACTCCGGAGGAGTAGGAGTCGCCGAGGGCCACATAGCCACCGGTGGCGGCGGTCGCATGGCCGGCCCCGGTGAGACCGAGGCCGGCGGCGAGGAGGAGCGAGGTAACGAATCCGGTAAGTCGGGAACGTCTCATGGAACCTCCCTTTAGCAGGATCTCTGCCACAACTGTCGTAGCAACTACGCGTGTTGACGGGAAGTGTTCATGCCAAGACTTTTGGGGTCTCAACAGGATCAACGCGAAACGTTCACCGCTCATCTATTGCATGGACATGCCAGTTCTGTTGACGGTTCGACAACCACCGTCTTGACGACCCCACATGAACTGCGCCACATTGAAGCCCGGCATCCGGCGCGTCGGGGGGCAAAGTCGGTCATGCAGACCATACGCATCAAGACATCTTCATTGCCGCTGCTCGCGGGAGCCGCGACCGCCGTCGCGGGGTTCGGCGCGCCGCTCGCTCTCATCGACTCCGCTTCTCCGCTGCGCGGCCCGTGCACCCTGTTCTTCCTGATCACGGCGCCGGCCGTGGCGCTCGCCGCGGCGCTGCGCGGGCTGGATCCCTTCGGCCGGGTGCTCTGCGCGCTTGCGGGGTCGGTCGTCGTCAACATGCTGGTTGCCCAGGGCATGCTCGCGGTCCACCGCTGGTCGGTCCGCGGCGGGGTGGTCGCGGTGACCGTGCTGAGTCTGCTGCTCCTGCTCCTGGTCCTGATCCGGGAACGAATTTCCGGAAAACGCACACAAACCCGAGCAGCAATGGCCAAAGTTGTGTAACGGCCAAACCAACAAAACTGTGAGGCAGTCCCCCAGGGGTTGCCTTTCGGGTTCAATCGTCAATAACGTCGTACAACTCACCCGCACCGGCACGTCGGCACACGGCTCCAGGGGAGGGCTCAGGGCCGCGGCGTCCACCGGCGCGGGGCGCGGTAGGGGGGTGCCGTACTCGGTGACCGCAACTGTGACCGAGTCGTGCCGCGCGACCGGCTGCCGTTCTTCTCCGGCATACCGGCCAGCTTTGCCAGCTCATCGACATACACGGAGATCAGTTCCGAGATCGATCCCGAGATCGGTTCCGACATCGGTTCCCCGTGCCGAAGATGAGAAGAACCCCCCTTTCGAACCGGACACAGAGCCGGGCCGCCCGGGGGTGGGCGGTCCACCGGACGAGAGGGAAAAGACTCATGAGTTCCGTCCTGCGCCCGCCGAGTTCGGGCCAAGATCCTTTAATCGCCGCGCACTACCGGCCGATCTCCTCTCACCTGGCGATCACGCCGCCGGTGAGCGTGGTGATTCCCGCCATGAATGAGGCGGAGAACCTGCCCTACGTCTTCAAGACCCTTCCGGACTGGATACACGAAGTCGTCCTGGTGGACGGCAATTCCACGGACGACACCGTCGAAGTGGCCCGGTCCCTGTGGCCGGACGTCAAGGTCGTGGAACAGCGGGGCAAGGGCAAAGGGGATGCCCTGATCACCGGGTTCGAGGCCTGCAGCGGCGACATCATCGTGATGGTCGACGCGGACGGCTCCGCCGACGGCAACGAGATCGTGTCGTACGTCTCCGCCCTGGTCTCCGGCGCCGACTTCGCCAAGGGCTCGCGCTTCGCCAACGGCGGCGGCACCGACGACATGACCTTCATCCGCAAGCTCGGCAACTGGGCGCTGTGCACGGTCGTCAACCGCAAGTTCGGCGCCCGCTACACCGACCTGTGCTACGGCTACAACGCGTTCTGGCGGCACTGCCTCGGCAAGATCGACCTCGACTGCACCGGCTTCGAGGTCGAGACGCTGATGAACATCAGAGTGGTCAAGGCCGGCCTGAAGGTCCAGGAGATCCCCAGCCACGAGTACCTCCGCATCCACGGCACCAGCAACCTGCGGGCCGTGCGCGACGGGTTCCGGGTGCTCAAGGTCATCCTCAAGGAGCGCTCCAACCGGCGCGAACTGCGCCGCCAGGAACACCACTCGCCGATGCTCGACGCGGTCCGGGGAGAGGTGTCTTGAGAGATCCCGGCATCTCCGTCGTGATCTGCGTGTACACCGAGGACCGCTGGGAGGACATCCTCGCGGCGGTCTCCTCGGTGCGCGCGCAGTCGTACCCGGCGCTGGAGACGCTCCTGGTCGTGGACCACAACCCGGCCCTGAAGGACCGGCTGGAGCGCGAGTACAAGGAGAGCGCGGGCGTCCGGGTGCTGGCCAACGCGGGCCCCCGCGGCCTGTCCGCCGGCCGCAACACCGGTATCGCCGCCTCCCACGGCGAGGTCATCGCCTTCCTGGACGACGACGCCGTCGCCGAACGCGACTGGCTGCGCCGCTTCGCCGAGGGCTACGCCGACCCGCGCGTCATGGCGGTCGGCGGCCGTACGGTGCCCGTCTGGGCGTCGGGCCGGCGGCCGGCCTGGTTCCCGGAGGAGTTCGACTGGGTGGTGGGCTGCACCTACAAGGGGCTGCCGCCGGGCCGGGTCCGAGTGCGCAACGTCCTCGGAGGAAACGCTTCCTTCCGGCGTACGGCGTTCGAGGCGGCGGGCGGCTTCGCCACCGGAATCGGCCGCGACGGCGACCGCCGCCCGCTGGGCTGCGAGGAGACGGAGCTGTGCATCCGGCTCACCCGGGCCCGCCCCGACGCCGTCCTGCTCATCGACGACCGCGCGGTGATCCACCACCGGGTGCCCGAGCCCCGCGAGCACTTCGCCTACTTCCGCACCCGCACCTACGCCGAGGGCCTGTCCAAGGCGCTGGTCGCGAAGAGCGTCGGCGCGGACAAGGGCCTGGAGTCCGAACGCCGGTACGCCACCAGGGTGCTGCCCGCGGGGGTCGCCCGTGGCCTGCGGGACGCCCTGCTGGCCCGGCCGGGCGGCGCGGGACGCGCGGGCGCGATCGTCGCCGGGGTGCTGAGCGCCGCCGGCGGCTACGCGCTGGGCAGCCTGCGGGCGCGGCGGGGCGGTACGACGTTCTCGGTGGCGCCGATCGAAGGGGGAACAGGTGAGTGACACGCCCGTACCGATCCTCATGTACCACTCCGTCGCCACCGCGCCCAACGACGCCACCCGCGCCCTGTCGGTCGCGCCGGAGGCCTTCGCCGAGCAGATGGCGCTCATCGGCGACCTGGGCCTGACCCCGGTCACCACCGCCGACCTCGCGGCCCGCTGGCGCTCCGGCCGCCCGCTGCCCGCCCGGCCGGTGCTGATCACCTTCGACGACGGCTACGAGGGCGTGCACCGGCACGGGCTGCCCGTCCTCGCCAAGAACGGCTTCCCCGCCACCCTGTTCGTCTCCACCGGCTGGATCAGGGGCGCGTACGACACCGGGGGCGGCCTGGACGCCATGCTCGACTGGCCGCAGGTGCGCGAACTGGCCGCCGCCGGCGTCGAGATCGGCGGGCACAGCCACACCCACCCACAGCTCGACCAGCTGGGCGACGAGGCGCTGCGCACGGAACTGGCCCGCTGCACGGAGCTCGTCCGGGACGAACTCGGCGCACGACCGGTGTCGTTCGCCTACCCCTACGGCTACTCCGACCGCAGGGTCCGCCGGGCCGTGCGCGAGGACGGGTACGTCCAGGCCCTCGCCGTCGGCAACGCCCTCGCCCGCCGCCGCCAGGGGCCGTACGCCCTGCAGCGGGTCACGGTCCGGCGCTCCACCGGCGTGGAGGAGTTCGAGCGGCTGCTCCACGGCCGCGCCGTCGCCCGCACCTTCGCCAGGGACCGCGCCCTCACCAAGGGCTACGCCCTCGTCCGCAGAGCCCGTCAGGTCCGCCGGAAGGCCATCCGTTCCCGTGTCTGACACGACGACCACGACCGAGTCCACGACGACCGGCGCCGAGCCGCCCCACAAGTCCGGGCGCCGCCTCCGGCTGCCCGGCACCGGCCGGTCCTCCGACGGCAGCCCGCTGTTCCGCAACGCCTACGCGCTGATGCTCAACACCGGCATCTCCGCCGTGCTCGGACTGGGCTTCTGGCTGGCCGCGGCGCGCTACTACTCCGAGTCGGCGGTCGGGCAGGGCTCGGCCGCCATCGCCGCGATGAAGTTCCTCGCCGGGCTGACCGCGGTGACCCTGACCGGCGCCCTGGCCCGGTTCATCCCGGTGGCCGGGAAGCGCACCGGAACCCTCGTCTTCCGTACCTACGCGGGCAGTTCCCTGCTGGTGGCGGTCGCGGCGGGCGTCTTCCTGCTGACCCTGGACACCTGGGGGCCGTCGTACCGCTTCCTGCACGGGACGGTCAACGGGCTCGGCTTCATCGCGGCCGTCATCGCCTGGAACGTGCTCACCCTGCAGGACGGTGTGCTGACCGGACTGCGCAGCGCGACCTGGGTGCCGGTGGGCAACACCGTGTTCTCGGCCGTGAAGCTCGCCCTGCTCGTCGCGTTCGCCGCCGCCATCCCGACCACCGGTGTCTTCGTCTCCTGGGTGGCCGCGATCGCCACCTCGGTGGTGCCGCTGGGCTGGCTGGTGTTCCGCCGGCTGGCACCCCGGCACGTCAGGGCGACCGAGGGACGCGCCGAGCCGCCGACGCTGAAGCAGGTCGGCCGGTTCCTGGCCGGGGACTACACCGGCTCGCTGTTCTCCCTCGCGGTGATCTACCTGGTTCCGGTGATCGTCGCCTCGCAGGTCAGCTCGGCGGAGAACGCGTACTTCTACATCGCCACCACCATCGGCGGCACGACCGACCTGCTCGCCATCAACATGGGCGCGTCCCTCACGGTCGAGGGCTCGCACGACCCGGCACGGCTGGCCGCCTACACCCGAGCCGCGCTGAAGCGGATGGCCCGGATCATGCTGCCCATCGCGGCCCTGTGGATCATCGGGGCGCCGTGGATCCTCGGCGTGTTCGGCACGGGCTACGCGCACGCGGCGACCCCGCTGCTGCGCTGGCTGGCGGTCGGCTCGATGCTGCGGGTCGTGATCGAGACGTACTTCGCGGTGCTGCGCGCCCGCAGCCGCACCGCCGGACTCGCCTGGCTCCAGGGCCTGTTGTGCGCCCTGACGCTGAGCCTGACCCTGCTGCTCCTGCCCCGGATGGGGCTGACCGGCGCGGGCCTCGCCGAGGCAGCCAGTCTCGCGCTGATCGCCGCGCTCGCCGCGCCGAGGCTCTGGAGGACGATCCGGACCGCGTCCGACGCCGTGTCCGACTCGGCGGCGCCCGACGGGGACCTCGCCGACCTGGGAGCACCTGAGGTCCCGGCCTCCGCCCCGGCGCGCCGGCACAGCCCGGCCTGGGCGCTGGACTCCGACACCCTCGCCCTCGGCATCCATGTCGACTTCGACCACGTGGAGCGCCGGCCGGACGTCCGCCCGGGCCCCGGCACCCCGCCCGCCGGTACGCCGGTGCCGCCGCCGGCGCGTACGGTCGGTCTTCCGGTGGAGGAGAGGACGCCCGGCACCGAGGCCTCACTCGGCCCGGCGGAGGCCGAACTGCTGCGGGAGGCCGAGGCGGCGGAGGTCGACGCGCCCTTCACGGCGGAGGAACTGGACGCGTCCGTCGGGAGGATCGACTCCGTGGCAGGGATCGACGCGCCCGGCGCGCAGGCCCAGGGGGACACCGCCGAACGGGACGCGCCCGTGTCGCTGCGGCAGCGGCTGCTGCCCACCCGTACCGGTGTCGTCCTCGGCTGTCTGCTGATCGCCGCGCTGCTGCTGTACTGGGTGCCCGCGCTCCGGCTCGGCGAGGCCGACCTGGACCGGATGGGCGGGCTCGGGCTGGTCTCGGTGCTGCCGCTGCCGACGCTGGTCGGAGCGGCCCTGCTGGTGATCGTCTTCGCTGTGCTGCTCTGGCTGCGCCGCGAGCACCGGACGCTGCTGCTGCTCACCCTGGTGGCGACGGTCGTCTCGCTGCACGCGCTGCCCGCGGTGATCGAGACCGAGCCGCGGTTCCCGACGGCCTGGCAGCACCTGGGCTTCATCGACTACATCGACCGCACCGGGTCCGCCGTACCGGACCTGGACGCCCGCTGGAGCTGGCCGGGCTTCTTCGCGGTGGCCGCGTTCGTCGGCCGGGCCTGCGGGGTCACCGACTTCACCGAGGTCATCCGCTGGTGGCCGACCGCCGTCCAGCTCGCCTGTCTGGCACCGATGTTCCTGCTCACCCGGTCGCTGCGGGCGAGCTGGCGGGCGAAGTGGACCGGGGTCTGGCTGTTCGTGCTGTGCGGCTGGGTCGGCCAGGACTACTTCTCCCCACAGGGCTTCACCTACCTCCTGTACCTGATGTTCGTGGCGATCCTGCTGGTCTGGTTCCGCCCGCCGCGGGTGATCTGGACGAGGTTCCGTCCGGGCGAGGCCGAGGTGGAACCCGCCGACCGCAGCCGGCGGGCGGTGCTCCTGCTGGTGCTGATCGGCCTGTACGCGGCGAGCGTGCCCGCACACCAGCTCACCCCGTTCGTCATGCTCGGCGTGCTCGCTGCTCTGGTCCTGCTCGGCCGGTCCGAACTGCGCGGACTGCCGCTGCTGTTCGCGGTGCTGGTCGCGGTCTGGGTGGGCTTCATGGCCGAGCCGTACTGGTCGGGGCACTTCAACGACCTGTTCGGCGGGGTCGGCGGGGTCGGCAGCAATGTCTCCACGTCCGTCTCCGGCCGGATCCAGGGCGGCAGTTCGACCCACAAGCTGGTGCTGTACACCCGGGTGCTGCTGGCCGGCTCGGTCATGGCCCTCGCCTGCTGGGGCTGGTGGCGCCGGCGCTTCCACCGCTACCGCGAACGCTCGCTGCTGGTGCTGACCTTCGTGCCGTTCCTGGGCTTCGGCATGCAGTCGTACGGCGGTGAGATGGCGCTGCGCGTCTTCATGTTCGCGGTGCCCGGCGCGGCCCTGCTCGGCGCCCTCGCCCTCTTCCCTCGCACCGGCGTCACCGCGCAGGAACGCGAGAAGGACCGGGTGAGCCTCGCCCCGCTGGCCGCGCTGCTGGCCGGGCTGCTGCTGATGGGCGGGTTCCTGGTGGCCCGCTGGGGCAACGAGCCGTTCGAGCGCACCCGCCCCGGCGAGGTCGCGGCCATGAACTGGGTGTACGCCCACGACAAGCCGACTCTGCGGCTGCTGTGGCCGACCCAGGACACGGTCAACGACGTGACCCCGGCGATGCCGTGGGGGGCGAAGGACATGGAGCGGGTGAACTATGTGCCGACGCTCGCGCCGACCGACCCGGTGCTGGTGTCGGGCCTGGTCAAGGCGCTCAAGGACGCCGGCCCGAACTCGTATCTGATGGTCAACAAGAGTCAGGTGACCTATCTGCAGCTGGACGCGGGCTACTCCGCGACCTGGGAGCCCCGGCTGCTCGAGAACCTGGACGACCGGCAGGAGCTGACGAAGGTCCTGGTCAACGACGACGTCACGGTGTTCGCCCTGCGCAGGCAGCCGGCCGGCCCGGTGCCGGAACCGCACCCGGGGCCGATCGGGCCGCAGGTGACCTGGACCCCGTGGTCGGTGGTCGGCGCCCTGGCCGCCGTCGTCCTGCTCCTGCTGCTGGCCGCGCGGGAGGTCGTACGGGTCGCGCTGCGGCCCGGTGTACGCCAACTGCGGCTACTGCAGGGCACGTTCTGGTTCTCACTGCCGCTGCTGGCGGTGGTGCTGGCCTCGCTGGTGCAGCGGTTCCTGACCATGAAGTGAGGGTGGCTCGGCCGATCAGCGGTCGAGCCACTTCACCTCGTACGGTCGCATGTCGAACCGCTTGCCGTCGATCTGGGCGCTGATGGTCCGGTTCTGCGTGTTGACCACGAGGACGGTCCTGTCGCTCGCCAGGACGCGGACGTCGGGCACGTCATCGGCCGCCACGGACACGTTCTCGTACCGCGTCCCCGGCGGGAACGCCTTGGCGAACCGGGACACCAGACCGTACATGGGCAGGGCCGTGCCGCCGCCCGCGCTGTCGGTGGGCGTCCACAGACAGCCGGCGCAGTCGGTGCCCGTCTTCTCCTCCGGGTTCCAGTAGAAGCCGGACTCCGCGCCGCCCCTGACCATGGCGATCATCCCGGTGGCCTGTACGGCGACACGGTGCGGCTCGGTCCAGCCCTTGCGGTCGTCGTTGCCGTCGCCGGGCTCCACGTAGTACTCGGCCCACCACAGCGGCAGCCCGTGGGTCTGCTGCCGTACCCACGCGCTGACCGCCGTCAGTTTGTCGGTGGCCGCGAACTCGTTGGGCAGCATGTCGTCGTCGTGGGTGTAGCTGGAGCCGTCGACCACGGTGAAGTCGGCGCCCGCCTTGTGCGCGTTCCAGTAGGAGAAGGCGTCGAGCACCCGCCGGTCCATGGCGCCCCAGGGCCCCTTCAGGGCGGTGGAGGCGTTCTGGTCACGCGGGTCGACGCTGTCCATCACCAGGTAGGGCCCGCCGACCATGATGTCCTTGTCGACCTTCTTCAGCGCCTGGTACACGAGGTTGTACATCCTGGTGTAGCCCTCGTAGTCCCAGCGTGACCTGGCGTCGTTCCAGAAGCCCTTGAACTCGTTCCAGACGATGAAGTGCTTCACGTCCGGGTAGCGCCGGGCCACGGTGGCGGCGAGATCGGCGAAGTCCTGGTAGTGGTCGGGGGTGGGCGCCGTCTCCAGGGCGGCCCGGCTCCAGTCCGTGTTCCCGACCCCGGCCCTGCCGCCCTTCATCCAGTCCGGGGAGCAGCACAGGGTGATCACCGGGGTGCCGCCGGAGGCGCGCATGAAGTCGACACGGCGGTCGAGGGCACCGAAGTCGTAGCGCCCCTCGACCGGTTCGGGATTGTCCGCGCCCCAGCCCATGATGTGCTGGTTCTGCGCCAGCCCGGCGTTCTGCCCGAGCAGTTGCCGCACGCGCGCGGTCGCCGCGCCTGCGCCCTCGTCGGCGCTGTACTGGGTGTGGGTGAAGCCCCAGCCGACGTACGGCTCCGGTTTCGCGCGGGGACTGGCGGGGGTGCCGTGCACCTTGTCGCCGTCACGTATGGTGCCGGCCGTGCTGGGCCCGCCGGACAGCGTGCCGAACAGGGTCACGGCCAGGGCCAGCGCGGCCGCACCCACACCGAGCAGGGCGGTGAGCCGCCACCGCCGAGTATCCGAATCCCACCCATGACGTCCCATCAAGGACAACAGTAACGGCGGAAGCAGCGCCTCCGTCAGGACTTGGGAACACCCGGAACAGTCGTGGAACACCCGGAACAAGTGGAGGAAATGCCGTGCGCGGAGCCCACCGGTGGCGGATCATGGCCGCATGTCTGCGAACCCACACGACGCTCTGCCGATCCGGCTCCACGTCGACGACTCCGACTCGCCGTCCGACGTCGTCGACGCGCTGTTCCTCGGCCGCTTCGCGACGGGCGAGCAGCCGTACTCGCACGCGGCGAACATCGACCGCGTCCGCACCGGAGCGACCCTGCTGCCCGACGGCGCCCGTGTGCTCAGGGTCGCCCGCGACGAGGACCGCAGCGCCACCCTCGCCGAGGGCGACGGCTGGACCCTGCTCGTCTCCCGCTGGAACCGCGGCGCGGACGTCACGGTGACCGCGACCAGCGCCGAACTGGCCAAGAACGTCCTCGAGCTGGCCACGGACGGCGCCGCCGACGAGCCCGAGCCACAGCCCGAGAACGTCACGATGGGCTTCTGGTACGTCTCCCCCCGGCGCGGCCCGCACCGCACCACCCGGCAGATCTCCGCGGGCACCTGGGACGAGGTCCGGCCCAACTACACGGCACCGGTGGCGGAGGCCATGGACCGCCTGATGAAGACGACCCCGCAGGACATCGCGGGCCGGCTGCTCCTCCTCCACGGCCCTCCGGGCACCGGCAAGACCTCCGCCCTGCGCACGCTGGCCCGTTCCTGGCGCGACTGGTGCCAGGTCGACTGCGTCCTGGACCCCGAACGCCTCTTCTCCGACGTCGGCTATCTGATGGACATCGCGATCGGCGAGGAGGACACGGCGGGCAAGGGCCGCTGGCGCCTTCTTCTGCTGGAGGACTGCGACGAGCTGATCCGCGGCGAGGCCAAGCACACGGCGGGCCAGGCCCTGTCCCGGCTGCTGAACCTCACCGACGGCCTGCTCGGCCAGGGCCGCAACGTCCTGGTCGGCGTCACCACCAACGAGGACCTGGAGCGTCTGCACCCGGCCGTGGTCCGCCCCGGCCGCTGCCTGGCCCGCATCGAGGTGGGCAGGCTGACCCACCGGGAGGCGGTGAACTGGCTGGGCAGCGACGCCGACGGCCGGGAGGAGGCCATCGGCCGGGAGGGGGCGACGCTGGCCGAGCTGTTCGCGCTGCGCCGGGGCACGGCACCGACCTCGGTGCCGGGGGCACGGGACGGCGCGGACGCGGGGCTGTACCTGTAGTGCTTTGATGGTGCTGTGACCTTGTTCGTCGGCACCTCAGGGTGGCAGTACAAGGACTGGCGGGACCTCGTCTACCCGGCCGGGGTCCCGGCACGGCTGTGGCTGGAGGAGTACACGCGCCTCTTCGCTACGGTGGAGATCAACAACGCGTTCTACCGCCTGCCGTCCCGCGAGAACTTCGAGGCGTGGCGGGACCGGGTCCCGGAGGACTTCACGGTCGCGGTCAAGGCCAGCCGCTATCTGACCCACATCAAGCGCCTGAAGGACCCCGGGGAACCGGTTCACCGCCTGATGAGCCATGCGGCGGGTCTCGGCGACCGCCTGGGACCGGTCCTCCTCCAGCTCCCCCCGACCCTGCGCGCCGACCCCGCGCTCCTGGACGCCTGCCTGGCCTGCTTCCCGCCCGGTACGCGGGTCGCGGTCGAACCGCGCCACGACTCCTGGTGGACGGGACAGGTGCGGGACGTGCTGTCGGGCCGGGGCGCGGCCCTGTGCTGGGCGGACGTCCTGGCCCGCCCCGTCACCCCGCTGTGGCGCACCACCGACTGGGGCTACGTCCGCTTCCACCAGGGCCGCGCCCACCCCTGGCCCCGCTACGGCAAGCGGTCCCTGGAGACGTGGGTCGACCGCATCGCCACGACCTGGGAGTGGGGGGAGGACGTGTACGCGTACTTCAACAACGATCCGGGGGGTGCGGCGGTGCGGGACGCGGTGACGTTCGGGAGAGCGGCGGGACGGGCGGGGTTGCGGGTGACACGGATCCCGGAGCCCGCGAGAGTCCGGTGACCCTCAGGCCCCGTAGGCCGCCCGCAGGGCATCCCGCACGGCGGCCAGCGCCTCCGGCTCCCCCAGCCCCAGCCGCCGCACCCGCTCCGCGTACGCCTGGGCGGCCAGGGAGGCCTCGCGTTCCGCGGCCGAGCCGGCGGCAGCCACGAACGTTCCGTTGCGCCCCCGCGTCTCGATCACCCCGTCGCTCTCCAGCGCCCGGTACGCCTTGGCCACCGTGTTCACCGCGAGGTTCAGGGACTCGGCCAGCCCCCGCACGGTCGGCAGCCGGTATCCCACCGGCAGGGCCCCGGACCGCGCCTGCTCGGAAATCTGCGCTCGCACCTGCTCGTACGGGGGCGCGCTGTCATCGATGCGGATCTTCAGGCTCACGGGCCGATTGTCCCGCACCCGCCGGAAAATCGGAGGCATCCCCGGCACGCCTGCGCCTACGGTGCCTACCCATGACAGTGATCGTGCGCGACCTGCGACCCGACGTCCCGGCCGACACCGAGGGCTTCGCCCAGGTCCGCCATCTCGCCCTGCCCTACATCCTGTTCACCTCGGACTCGGTCCGCCACAACGCCGCCCACATGCCCCCCGAGGCCCGCTACCGCCCGCTGGTCGCGGAGGAGGACGGCGAGGTGATCGGCACCGCCCAGGTCCATCTGGCCCACGACAGCGCCGAGCCGGGCCAGGGCCTGCTGAACATCTACGTGCGGCCGGACCGGACCGGTCGCGGCGCCGGCGGGCTGCTGCTGCGGGCGGCCGAGGAGTACCTCGCCGCCCTGGGCGCGACCAGGCTGCTCAGCTGGGTCCTCGACGAGCCGGCCAACCGCGCCTTCGCGGAACGGCACGGCTATCGCGGCAGCCGGTCCGCCCACTTCCTCCGCCTCGACCTGGCGGACGCCGGCCTCCCCGCTCTCCCGCCGATCCCGCCGGGCGTCGAGCTGCGCACGGCCGCGGACTTCGCGGACGACCCGCGGCCGCTGTTCGAGCTGGACGCGGAGACCATGCTGGACGAACCGGGCGACGTCGACTTCGAGTACACGGACTACGAAGCCTGGATCGAGCAGTACTGGAAGCATCCGCATCTGGACCGCGAGTTGACGGTGGCCGCCTGTGCCGACGGCCGTCCGGTCGCCTTCAGCGTGGTCTACACCGACGGGGGCACCCGCTACTTCACCGCGATGACCGGCACCGCGCGCGCCCAGCGGGGCCGCGGCCTGGCCAAGCTCGTCAAGACCCACTCCCTGCACCGGGCCCGTGCCGCCGGGTTCCGGGAGGCCTTCACGGGCAACGACACCGGGAACGGCCCGATGCTCGCGGTCAACAAGTGGCTCGGGTACGAGATCTGTGCGGCGGAGGTGCGCTATGTCCGCGAACTCGGCTGAACCGGCGGCCCGGCTGGACGTCGTCCTGGTCAAGGCGGGCCGGACGAAGATCCGTTACCCGGCCGAGCTGCTCGGCGACGACGGCACCCGCGTCGCCGTGCGCGCGCCCTGGGCGGGTTCCGGCGTCCGCGACTTCGGCTTCGTCCGCTTCGAGGCGGGCGATGTCTTCACCGAGTACTACTGGCGCAACCGCTGGTACTCGGTGAAGGAGGTGCGCGCCGCCGACGGCTCGGTCAAGGGCTGGTACTGCGACGTCACCCGCCCGGCGGTCCGCACCGGCGGTGAACTGGTCGTGGAGGACCTGGACCTGGACCTGTGGCGCTCCGCCGACGGCAGGGACGTACGGCGACTGGACGAGGACGAGTTCGCGGAGAGCGGGCTGTCGCGGACGGACCCGGAGGCCGCGTCCGCCGCGCTGGCCGCCCTGGACGAGCTGGAGGCGCTGGCCCGCGCGGGCGGCTTCGAGGAGTTGCTCTGCTGACACCCTCGGCCACCGCGCGCCCGGCAAGCCCACCTCACGCCCGGCACAGGCCACCGCACAGCGGGCGACTGCCCCCGGCCCCCGCTCTCACACCCGCGCCACCACCGCGTACCGCTCGTCCGTCACGGCCTTCCCCCACAACACCGGGTCGCCGGACAGGCGCTCGACGCGCACGTCCGGGCACAGCGGTGCGAGCAGCGCGGTGAGGCGGTCGGCGGGTATGCCGACGGGGTGCAGGGTGCCCCAGACGCCCTCCACCAGGACGAAACGGCCTCCGGGGCGCAGCAGGTCCCGCCAGTGCCGCAGGACCCGGCCGGGCTCCGGCAGGGTCCAGAGCACATGCCGTACGAGGACGACGTCGAAGCGCTGCTCCCCCACCGGCGGGGTGGCGGCCTCGCCTCGCAGGACCACCGCGTCGCGCCCGGCGAGTTTGGCGCGGGCCCGCTCGGCCATGGCCGGGGACGAGTCGACGCCGGTCACCCGGTGTCCCTGTTCGGCGGCGAGGAGCGACAGGCTGCCGGTGCCGCAGCCGAGGTCGAGGACGTCGGTGGGGCGCTCGGGCAGCCAGGAGCGGAGCCGGTCGGCCCAGGCCGCACGGGTCCCGGAGTCGCGCAGGCCGTGGTCGGGCTCGTCGTCGAAGGCGGCGGCCTCGGCGTCCCAGTCGATGTCGTCGGTGTCCCGGGTACCCGCCGCGACCGTGTCGTCGTTCACGTTCGTCATGCCCAAACAGTGACAGCCGCCACTGACAACCCGGCTCCGATGAGGAACTCTCGCCAAAAGCGTCTACCACCGTGACGACACGGAAACCCGGTAGGCACTGAAGGAGGCAGTCATGCGCCGCGCAACTGTGCAGAAGCCCCTGAAGAGGACGGACGGCCGCCGGATCCGCGACGAGGCGGAGGAGCGCCCCTCCGGGCGCCCGGAAGTGCGCAAGGACATCGCCCGCACCTGGTGGCCCGACGGCTGAACCGCCGGGGCCGTCAGTCCAGCCACTTGCGGTAGTGGATCCGGTCGTAGGGCCCGTCGACACGGCGTTCGACGACCTCGTATCCGTACTTCGGATAGATTTTCCGGTTCTCCCACATCATCGCGTTCGTGTAGAGCCTGATCTCGCCGAGTCCCAGCTCACGCGCGCGTGCGTCGACGAACTGCAGCAGCCGCCGTCCGACGCCCGTGCCGTGGGCCTCGGGGCGGACGGCGATGCTGTCCAGGAAGAGATGGCCGGCGAACGCCTCGATCACGACCAGCCCGTCGACGGGCTCTCCCGTGACGAACACCCGGCCGGCGGCCACGTTCGCGGCGTGATCCGCCTCCATGGGCTGCGGCACCACCCCGATGCGCGCGATGTAGTGCCGGTAGGCCGCGTCGGTCACGGCCTTGACGGCCGGTACGTCGTCGGCGACGGCCGGCCGGACGCACTGCGGGCTCTCTTCGATCATGGGCGCACGCTATCTGCCTGAGCGCAGCCTGAGTACGCCCTTAACGGCACCATAAGGATCTCCTCCAGCCGCCTCCAGCAGGCGATTTCGCGGTTTTCTGGGGCTAGCTTCGGATCACCCCCACGGCTTCCCGCCCCGCCGAAGGACCGTCTTTTCCGAGGAGTTCCGCATGCCCGCACGCGCCCGCCGCATGCCCGCACGTGCCCGCCGCACGGCCGCCGTCGTCGCCGTGCTCGGTCTGCCGCCCCTCGCCCTGA
The DNA here is from genome assembly GCF_040298985.1 of Streptomyces sp. NPDC001093. Lineage (NCBI taxonomy): Bacteria > Bacillati > Actinomycetota > Actinomycetes > Kitasatosporales > Streptomycetaceae > Streptomyces > Streptomyces sp. NPDC001093. The sequence continues at coordinate 15,841 of NZ_JBEPBF010000045.1, forward strand.
CCGTGCTCGCCGCCGCTCCGGCGTCCGCGCACGGTTCGATGGGCGACCCGGTCAGCCGTGTCTCGCAGTGCTATGCGGAGGGCCCGGAGAGCCCGAAGTCGGCCGCGTGCAAGGCGGCCGTGGCGGCCGGTGGCACGCAGGCGCTGTACGACTGGAACGGCATCCGGATCGGCGACGCCGCCGGACAGCATCGGAAGCTGATCCCGGACGGCAAGCTGTGCAGCGCGGACAACGAGGAGTTCAAGGGCCTGGACCTGGCCCGCGCCGACTGGCCGGCGACGAGCGTGCACGGCGGGGCGTACACCTTCAAGTACCGGGTGACGGCGCCGCACAAGGGAACCTTCGAGGTCTATCTCACCAAGCCCGGTTACGACCCCGCCAAGCCGCTGGCCTGGTCCGAGCTGGATCTGGGGCACCCGGTGGCGAGGGTCACCGACCCGGTCGCCTCGGGCGGCTTCTACACGTTCTCCGGCACGCTTCCCGAACGGTCCGGCCGGCAGCTGCTGTATGCGATCTGGCAGCGCTCGGACAGCCCGGAGGCGTTCTACTCCTGCTCGGACGTGGACTTCGGCGGCGCCGGCGGGGGCAGCACCGGCACCGGGCCCGCTCCGGCCGCCTCCGCACCCTCGGACCGGCAGATCGCGGACGGTGCCGACAGGTCGACGATGCGGCACCAGGGTCACGGCGGCGACACCGCGGGCGCACCGGCCCAGCAGCCCGCGCGGCAGCCCTCGTCCGCGCCCAACGCGCCCGAGGTGGCCGGTACTTCGCGCGACCTCGCGGAGACCGGTGCCTCCTCCGGCACCACCTGTGTCGCGATCGGCGGCGCGGCGGCGCTGGCGCTCGGTTCGGCGGCGCTGTTCCTGTCGGTGCGGCGGCGTGCCACGGGTGGCACCCACCGCCGCGGAGGTTCCGGGGCCTGTCCGGCGGCTCAGGCCGGACAGGCCCCGGCGGCACGTCAGCTGAAGGCGGACGCGCAGGTGGTGGCGGTGGCGCGCGGCGGGTCGAGCGCGTTGGCCACCTCGTGGAAGGCGATGCGGTCGAACAGGCCGATGGCGACGTGCTCGGAGAGGTCGAGCGGGCACAGGTCCTGGAGCAGGACGTTGTGGACGTCGGAACCGCTCAGGTACTGGCTCTGCCAGGGGGTGGCCACCTCGTCGTACTTGGTGGCGATGACCGTGTAGTGCACTCCGGGGACGGTGTCGCCGCCCGCGTTGAGCCCGGCGAGGAAGTCGGAGCCGGGGATCTGGTCGGCGAGGCCGGGGGTGGTGGCCTTGACGAGGTCCGAGGCGCCGGGGAAGTACGGCAGCAGGTTGGTGAATCCGCTCAGGGTGGCGCCGTGGTTGTCGGGGGCGAGGCCCACGAGGGCGTTCACCTTGGCGGCTCCGCCGAGGAACTTCAGGTAGTAACGGGGCATCATGCCGCCCTGGGAGTGTCCGACCAGGTCGGCCTTGGCGGCTCCGGTCGCGGCGAGCACCTTGTCCACGAAGGCCGACAACTGCTCGGCGGACTTGTCGATGGGACCGAGGCCGTAGAAGAGGGGGACGCCGGTGAGCTGCCCGTAGTCCAGGGAGTAGACGCAGTATCCGCGGTCCTCCAGGTAGGGGGCGAGGGAGAGCCAGTTGTCGACCGAGTTGCCCAGGGTGCCGTGCACCAGGACGACCGGGCGGGGGTGGTCGGCGGAGGGCTTGCAGGAGAAGTCGTTCCAGCCACTGCTGGGGGCGGCGTCGGCGGCGGAAGCCGTTGCGGCGGGAACGGTGGCGACGGCGGCGGTGAGGAGCAGCGCGGCGAGGGGTCTGAGCACTCGCTTCCAGGGCAGCATCGTGTGATCTCCTTGCGGCTCAAGGGAGGTGGGGGCCTTACCCTGTGATCCGGATCACGAGGATGCTGTTCACTCGTCAAGTTACGGGCGAGTAGCAGGCGTGTGAAGTTACGCGTCAGTAAAAACTTCCAGTGATAACCTGAGCACCGCCTGAAAACTGACGGACCGTCACCAGGCAGGCCTGATCGGACCACAGGGAGCGATCCGCGCCAAACGCTCCCCCAGCGCGCGCACTTCGCCCTCACCCAGCAGCGCGGCCCATCCCCCCACGACCTCGGCCGCCGCCGCCTCCGCCGCCCGGGTGCAGGCCCGGCCGCGCTCGGTCAGGACGACCAACCGGGCCCGCGCGTCCTGCGGATGCGGCCGCCGCTCGGCGTATCCCTTGCGCACGATCTCGTCCGCCAGCTGACTCGCGGCCTGCTTGGTCACCCCGAGGTGCGCCGCGAGGTCGGTGACGGTGGCCCCGTCCGGGGCGAGCCGCGCGAAGGCGAAGCCGTGCGCCGGCCGCAGATCGGTGAACCCGCGCGCCACCACCCCGTCGTGGATGCGTTGCGTGAGGTCGCCGGCGACGGCGAGCAGGGCGGCGGACAGGGCCATGGCTTCGGAGTTCTGCACGGAGGCATTGAAACACCCTTGACAGGTTGGTCAAGCAGCTTGACCATATAGTCAAGTCACTTGACCACTTGAACGGAGACCACCGCCATGCCCGTCGTCCGCTCGTCCGAGGCCACGACCCATGAGATCCACGGCGCCCGCTTCGTCTCGTACGCCACCCCGCTCACCGGCAGCAGGGAACTCTGCGCCTGGCGCGGCGAGATCCCGGCCGGCACCAAGGCGCCCGCGCACACCGTCAGCCGTGAGGAGATCTTCCATCTGCTCGTGGGTGAACTGCTGATCACGCTGGACGGCCGCACCGAGCGCATCGCTGCGGGCGACACGGTGATCGTCAACCCGGGTACGACCCTCGCCCTGGAGAACCCGACCGATCACACCGCGCTCTCCTGGGTCACCACCTCCGTCGGCCTGGAGGCGGAGCTGGCCGACGGGAGCCGCATCACGCCGCCCTGGGCCAACTGACCGACGTGGAGCCGCCACCGCGCCCCAGCGCCCCCGGCATCACCGCCCTGGGCCCGAACTTCGCCCGCGCGCGGTCCGCGACCTCCTCGACACGGCGGACCTTCTCGTCCACGGGGTCGAAGGTGAGCTGGCAGGAGGCCTGGTCGGCGGGGGCCAAGCCCTCGGCGCGCAGGGCGAGCGCGCGGACCCGGGCGCGCTGCAGGCCGAGCGCCTCGTACATGCCGTAGGCCGCCCTGGTCAGGGCCGCCGAGTGCGCGGTCGGCTCCTTCAGGGTGCGGCTGCGGGTGGTCGAGGACCGGTCGGCGTAGCGCACGGTGAGGGTCAGGGTGCGGCAGACCTTCCGCACCGCGCGCAGCCGGGCGCCGAGCTCCTCGGCGGCGGACAGCAGCGCCCTGCGGTGCCGGTCGGGGTCCAGCTCGTCGAGTTCGAAGGCGCGTTCCGTGGTCAGCGACCGCGAGACGGCGTTCGGCACGACCCGGCCCCGGTCGATGCCGCTCGCCTTCTCGCGCAGCTCACGGCCGGCCTTCGCGCCGATCAGCCGCTGGAGCGTGGACAGCGGCGCGGCGGCGACCAGGCCCAGGGTGTCCAGGCCGTACTCGCTCAGGGTGCGGGCGGTCGCCGTGCCGACTCCGGGCAGCGCGGACACCGGCCGCCCGGCGAGGAACTCCGCGATGCCGTCCGGGTCCTCGGGCACGGCACACGTCACCCCGGGCCGGGCGCCCTGCAGCGCCACGCGGGCCAGCATCGGGCCGGGACCGGCGCCGATCACACAGTCGACGCCGTACAAGGCGAGGGCCCGCACCCGGATCACCGAGGCCAGCTCCACCGCGCTGCGCCCGAAGTACCGCTCGGCACCGCGCAGATCGGCCAGCGCGCCGTCCGGCGGCAGCGCCTCCACGACGGGGGTGAAGTCCTCCAGCAACCCGAGCAGTCCCGGCAGGGCCGCCTCGTACATCGGCGGCAGCTGGAAACGTACGCAGAGAATGGTCATCCCGCACTCCCCGGACTCTGGTGCCACAACTTCCGTACGGCAGCAGGCCCTTGTGCGGCCTCCTGCCCCGCGGGCCGCAGGTCGGCCCACGGATGCATCTGGTATCCGGTCGGCAGCTGGATCCGCCGCCCACCGGTCGGATCGCCGCCCGCGCCCTCGGCCGCCGGCTCCGCGAGCCGCGCCGCCACCTCCTCGAGCCCGCCCTCGGCGCGCAGCTCGACCAGCTCGGCGAGGTTCCAGGCGGCGGAACCCACCACGCTCAGGCTGCGCGGGCCACGCCGCTGCACCACCCCGCGCACCAGCAGCAGCCAGGAGTGGAAGACGGTGTGGGCGCAGGCGTCGTGCGAGTCGTCGAAGAACGCCAGGTCGACCAGCCCCGTGCCGTCGTCCAGCGTGGAGAAGATGACCCGCTTGCCGGAGCGGATCGGCGGGGTCTGGGTGGCTGCCTTGGCGCCCGCGACCAGCACGGTCTCGCCGTGCCGCGCCTCGCGCAGCCGCCGCGCGGAGACCACGCCCAGCTCCTTCAGGAACTCCCGGTGGTCGTCCATCAGATTGCGCGAGGCGTCCATGGACAGCACGCCCAGCTCGGCGCTGAGCCGTTCCGCCGACGTCAGGTCCGGCAGCCCCGCCGGCGCGGTCTTCCGCCCGCCCGCCAACGGCAGCTGACCCCCGCCACCGCCCCGGGCGCCCCGGTGCAGCTCGGTCAGGTGCAGTTGCAGATCGCGCCGGTTGGCGCCGAAGGCGTCCAGCGCGCCCACCTGGGCGAGTCGCCCAGCCAGCGGCCGGCTCGGCCGCGCCCGCTCCCAGAAGTCCACCAGGGAGGAGTACGGCTGCCCGTCCGCGATCCTTTTCGCCTCGGCCTCGCTGATGCCGTGCACATCGGAGAGGGCGAGCCGAAGTCCCCACACCCCAGAGGATTCAGACACCAGTTCGATCCTGTGTGCGACCCCGGACACGTTCACGTCCAACGGCAGGATCGGCACCCCACGCCGCCGCGCGTCCGCCAGCAGCAGCCGCTTCGGATACATCCCGGGGTCGTGCGTGAGCAGCCCGGCGTAGAAGGCGGCCGGGTGATGGGCCTTCAGCCAGGCCGACTGGTAGGTCGGTACGGCGAAGGCGACGGCGTGCGCCTTGCAGAACCCGTAGGACCCGAAGGCCTCCACGATCTCCCAGGTCCGCTGAATCGTTTCCGCCCCATACCCCCTGGCCGCGGCCTGCTGTGCGAACCACACCTTGATCCGCGCCTGCGACTCCGGGTCGGACAGTCCCCGCCGCACCCGGTCGGCCTCGCCCCGGCCGCATCCGGTCATGACGGCGACGATGTCGATGACCTGCTCGTGGAAGACGACGACGCCGTACGTCCCCTTCAGCGCCTCTTCCAGGTCCGGGTGCGGATAGCGCACCGGCGCCCGCCCGTGCCGCGCCTCGATGAACGGCCGCACCATGTCGGCGGCGACGGGCCCGGGCCGGAACAGCGAGATGTCCACGACCAGGTCGTGGAAGGTGCTCGGCTGCAGCCGCCCCACCAGGTCCCGCTGCCCCGGCGACTCGATCTGGAAGCAGCCCAGCGTCTCGGTGGAGCGGATCAGCCGGTACGTCTCCGGGTCCCCCGGCGGCACCGCGTCCAGGTCGATCCGCTCGCCCGTCACCCGCTCCACCTCGGCGACCGCGTGCGCCATGGCCGACTGCATCCGCACGCCCAGCACATCGAGCTTGAGCAGCCCGAGGTCCTCCACGTCCTCCTTGTCGAACTGCGACATGGGCAGCCCCTCACCGCTGGTCGGCACCACCGGCGTACGGGCGAGAAGCGAGGCGTCGGACAGCAGCACCCCGCACGGATGCATGGCGACCCCGCGCGGCAGGGCATCGAGCGCCTCGACGAGCTCCCACAGCCTGCCGTACCTCTCCCCTTCCCGCTGCAGCTCCCCCGCGAGCTGCTTCAGCTCCGGCAGCTCCTCCAGCGCGGCGCGCGCGTCCCGGGCCCGGATGTGCGGAAAGGACTTGGCCATCCGGTCGATCTCACCCGGATCCATGGACAGGGCGGCGCCCACGTCCCGGATGGCATGCCGCACCCGGTAGGTCTCCGGCATGGACACGGTCGCGACCCGCTCGGTGCCGAACCGGTCGATGATCGCCCGGTAGACCTCCAGCCGGCGCGCGGACTCCACGTCGATGTCGATGTCGGGCAGCACCACACGCTCCTTGGAGAGGAAGCGTTCCATCAGCAACCCGTGCTCGACCGGATCGGCGTGCGCGATCCCCAGAAGGTGATTGACGAGGGAGCCCGCGCCGGAACCGCGAGCGGCCACCCGGATCCCCATCTCCCGTACGTCCTCGACCACTTGAGCGACCGTCAGGAAGTAGGAGGCGAAGCCGTGACAGGCGATGATGTCCAGCTCGTGGTGCATCCGCTCCCAGTACGCGCGCCGCCCGCCGTACCCGAGCCGCACCATCCCCGCCACCGCCCGCGAGGCAAGGGCCCGCTGGGCGGTGCGCCGCCCGGCACCCACCAGATGCGCCTCGGGAAAGTGAACGGTCCCGATGCCGAGATCCGCCTCGGGGTCGACCCGGCACTCGGCGGCCGTGGCCAGGGTCTGCTCCAGCAGCCGGCGGGCGGTGTCCCGCCGGTACCCGGCGGCCTCCACGACCCGCTCGGCGACCTGCAGCATGGCCTGCGCGTCCTTCAGCCAGGCCTCGCCGGAGTCCAGCTCCCCGCGCGGGTCGATCGGAACCAGCCGCCGCGCGGCATCCAGCACATCGGCAACGGGCCCCGCCCCGGGATCGGCGTACCGCACGGCGTTGCTGAGCACCGGCCGCACGCCCTGCTCGGCGGCGAACCCGACGGTACGGGCGGCGAGCCGCAGGGACCCGGGTCCCGTGCCCGTACGCCCGTGCCACACAGCCTCCAGCCGCAAGGCGTCGCCGTAGACCTCGCGCCACACCCCGAGAAGCCGTGCGGCCCGGTCCGGACGCCCCGCCGCAAGGGCCCGCCCCACATCCGACCCGGGCCCGAGCAGGACGGTCAGGCCGTCACCGTGATTGTCGGGCCAGGGCAGCAGGGGGGCGCCCCGGCTCTTGTGCGCCGCTGTGATGATCCGGCACAGGTCCGCCCATCCTCGGGCATCCCGGGCGAGATAGGTCACACGCGGGGCCGACTCGTCCACGAAGGCCCCGCCACGCACCGGTACCCGCCGCCGCTTGGACCGTACGGCCTCGGCCTCGGCCTCACCCACCGCCAGATCCACCCCGAAGACCGGCCGCACCCCCACCCCGGCGCAGGCCTTGGCGAAGCGCACCGCGCCGGCGACGGTGTCCCGATCGGTGAGGGCGAGCGCGTCCATCCCCCGCTCCGAGGCGCGCCCGGCCAGCCGCTCCGGATGGGATGCCCCGTACCTCAGGGAGAACCCGGAGACGGTGTGCAGATGCGCGAAGCCCGGCACACCGCACCTCCCGCACTCGTGAGCCCCGAACGGCTCTCGAACATCAGTTCCCTACTTCCACCCCCACCATACCTCTATTCTCGAACGTGTGTACGACATCCGTGGAACCGTCCCTCACCTGCGCAAACACCCTGGCAGCGGTCACCCACGGCACCCAGCACGGAGCCCCGCCCCCACACACCGGGGGACGGGGCTCCACGGAACGCACGCCGGACGCGTCAGCCGATCTGCGCCCCCGTGGCGGACAGCGCGGCGGTGACCGGCTGGAAGAACGTCTCCCCACCGGAGGTGCAGTCACCGCTGCCGCCGGAGGTCAGCCCGATGGCGTTGCTCCCCGAGAACAGCGACCCGCCGCTGTCACCGGGCTCGGCGCACACGTTCGTCTGGATGAGACCGCTGACGGTGCCCTCCTGGTAGTTCACCGTGGCGTTCAGCCCGGTGACCGTGCCGTCGTGCACATGGGTCGTCGACCCGCTGCGCGTCACCTTCATCCCCACCGTCGCCTCGGCGGCACCGGTGATCTTCTGAGTGGACCCGTCGTACAGGTCGACCTCGCTCGGGTGGTCCACCTGTGACGTGTACTTGACCAGCCCGAAGTCGGTCCCCGGGAAGTGGGACTCCGCGTTCTGCCCGATCTCCTTGCCGCTGGAGTCCGACCAGCTGCTGATCGCCGCGGTGCAGTGTCCGGCGGTCAGGAAGTACGGCTGGCCGTCCTTGACCACGTTGAAGCCGAGCGAGCAGCGTCCGCCGGACCCGCTGATCGCGTCACCACCGGCGATGAAGGGCTTGAACTCCCCCTTCGACCGCTTCAGTTCGGCCTTGCCGCCCAGCCCGTCGACCACCCTGCTCAGCTTGGCCCACTGCGCGGCGGTGACCGTCCTGTCGGCGGTGACGACGACCTTGTTTCCGACCGGGTCGGTCGCCCATGACGTCCCCGGTATCGTCGCGTCCTTCTTCAGCGTCGTCCGCGCGCCGTCGAGCGCGGCCAGGGAGTTGGTGACGAGTCTCGCCTTGGCCCCGGCCGCCTCGACGGCGTTCGCCGCGGCCTGGTCGAGCACGTTGACGACGAGGCTCCTGGCCCGGGCGTCGTAGTAGCTGCCGGCGGCGTCGGAGCCGAGGCTCTTCAGCAGCGTCGAGGCGAGGTTTCCGGCCGCCGGGGCGGACAGAACCTTCGGTTCCGGAGCCGACTTCGCAGGCTCGCTGGCGTTCGCGTTCTGCAAGGTGACACCCGCGGCGACCAGTGCGGCGATTCCCGCACCGGCCACGGCGGTCCGCCGCCCGGTGATGCGTCGGTGCTTCAACTCACGTCCTCCTGTGGGGGGATGGTCCGTGAGTTGTGGGGACTTCACGGACCGGAAGGCTGGTTGACGAGCGCCCACTCTTCCGAATGGCACAGGGAGCACACAAGGTTGACTTCAGGACGCGCATGGAGAGGGCTTGCGCCCCCGGCCTCGGCTTGACCGTGCACAGTCACCCAGGGGGATTCGCACAGCAAACACGACATGCACGGAACCCACACCGGACGGTGACGACACCAACTGGCCGAAAAGAAACGCCCCCGCACACCACGTGGTGTGCGGGGGCTTCCCAAGGACCCGAGCCGGACCGTCAGGGCAGCGTGACCCCGTAGTAGCTCAACGCCTCGGTCACCGGCTGGAAGAACGTCGTACCACCGGAGGTGCAGTCACCGCTGCCCCCGGAGGTCAGCCCGTAGGCCACGGTCCCCCCGTACAGCGGGCCACCGCTGTCGCCGCCCTCGGCGCACACCGTGGTCTGGATCAGCCCGTAGACGATGTCACCGCTGCCGTAGTTGACGGTGGCGTTCAGCGCGGTGACCCGGCCGCTGTGCGTACCGGTGGTGGAACCGCGCCGGTACACGGTCGTGCCCACGGACGGCGTGGCCGCCCTGGTGATGGACTGACCGCCCACCGCACTCGGGTGCGAGATCGAGGAGTTGGTGTAGCGCACCAGAGCGAAGTCGTTGCCGGGGAAGCTGTAGCCGACGTTGGTGCCGAGCACCGTGCTGTGGCTGGAGTTGCTGTACCAGGTCGAGGCCACCTGACCGCAGTGTCCGGCGGTGAGGAAGTAGTACGTACCGCCGCTGTGCACGTTGAAGCCGAGCGAGCAGCGGTACTGGCCGCCGTAGATGGCGTCGCCGCCGCTGATCAGCTTGCTGAACCTGCCGGGGGTGTGCCTGATGGTGAGCGCGTCGGCGTCGGCGCCGGCCTGCCGCTTGATCTTGGCGATCTGGGCCTTGGACACGGTGCTGTCGACGGTGACGAGGACGCGGTCGGTCTTGCTGTCCACCGCCCAGGCCGTACCGGGTACGTCGGCCTTGAGGACGGCGTCGTTGGCCTTGCTGAGCTGCGCGGGGCTGAACGCGTGGTCGTCGCCGGCGTTCGCTGTGGGGGCGGCGAACGCCGCCGCGGCCAGGAGGCAGGTGGCCACGGCGATCAGCCGGGTCCGTCTCGCGGTGCCGTTGTGGGGAGTGTTGCGCTTGATCCTCACTTTTCGTTCCCTCCCAGGGGAAGTCGGGGGCCCATGTGGGGTCGGTGCCCGTGAGGCGCAGCCAGGGGGGCGACGCCGGGTTCCGGACATCCATGCCCCCTGACAAGCGCTGAGGGGGAGTATTCGGCCGAACGACTCATCGCCACAAGGGTTCCTTTCGGCCGTTGGCCTTTAAACCACCTTTACGCAGGAGCCCCTGACACCGGTTCGGCCCACACGCGCCGCGGGCCGTACGGGGTGGCCTCGATGCACTTGACGGCGCGGCGGGCCGCACCTCGGTGGGCCCTGTTCCGCGGGCCGGCGATCACCGCGCCCTGAGCCGTCAAGTCCCGTGTGACGCCGAGGACTTCGCCGACGGTGAGGTGCGCAGGAAGGCCAGCGCCGCGCGGGCGGTGGCGTCGTTCTGCCGGAACGCGGCCCCTCCGGTGCGCGGCCGGGTGAAGGCGCCGGGGGTACGGGCGTCGGTGTACGGGCCGAGCGCGAAGCGCCGGGGATGCGGCCGCCCGGCGCCGTCGAGGATCCGGCCGTCGCCGGGGTCGACCCGGAGCAGTCCCTCGGGGGTCTCGGCGGCGCCGTCGGCGTGCAGCGCGCGCAGCAGGCGGTCGCGGGCCCGGCCGACGGTGGGCTCGGGCAGCCGGGCCTCGACCAGCGCCCGGGCCTCGACGGAGAAGCCCGGCACGGTGGGACTCGTGGCCCGGAACACGCCGTCCTCGGCGGTGACGGTCATGTCGGCGCCGACGAAGCCGAGCAGGCCGGCCCGGGAGAGTGCGAGCATCTGCCGCAGCCGGGGTCCGGGCGGCCCGGACGCCAGGTAGCTGAAGAAGCCGTGCCACCAGGGGCCGGTGTTCCCGAGGCGGACGAGCTGCCCGTAGACGGAGAGAAGCCCGAGGAAGACACCGAGATCCGCACTGTACGAAGGATCGTGACGTCTGCTCAGGTCCGCCTCGACATATCCCCGCAGGCCCTCCTGGAAGTCCTCGTGGGAGGCGTACCGCACCCCGTCCAGCGGGTGGTCGAGTGCGGTGAGGTCGAGGCGGTCGGCCGGATCCGGCACGGCGGCGGCGACCAGCGCCTGCACCTCGGCGGAGTCGCTCGCGACGGCGTACTTCTCCTCGAAGTCGGCCCAGGCCATGGCCGTACGTTCGGCGTGGGCCGTGAAGAGGCGGTGGTAGTGGGCGAAGCCCAGCTCCTTCTCCACCAGCGGCCACACATCGCGCCGGAAGTCGAAGCCGCCGGGACGGGCCTGCAGGGCCTCGACCTCGGCCGGTCCCAGGAAACGGGGCAGCGGGGGCCGGTCGCCGGTCCAGTCGTAGCCGATCTTCGCGTGGTACGGCACGCCGCGCCGGGAGCCGACGTGGAGCACCGGCTCCCGGCCCGAGGGAACGTAGGTGCCGCCCTCGTACCGTCCGCCGCGCCCCTCGGTGAGCAGCACCATCAGGTCGACGAAGGCCAGCCCGAAGCCACGCACGAGCACGGGTTCGCCGGGCTTCAGCAGGGACAGATCGCTGTCGGCGGTGAAGTCGGGCGGCAGGTGCACCAGTCCGTGCTCGCGGGCGTACGCCGCCAACTCCGCCTGTTCTGCGTCGAGTTGGGCGTCCAGGTGGCCGATCGCGAGAATCACCAGGTCGGCCGGGAGGGGGCGCGGGTCGCCCTCCAGCCACACCTGCTGGCGGCCCTCGCGCGGACCCCTGATCCGCACGGCACGCCGGGGATGGTGGTGAACGGTGATGCCCTCGGGCAGCTCGGCCCGTGCGCGCTCGTACACCCAGCGCAGATAGCGGCCCTGGAGCTGCCGGTCGGCGAAGGTGCTGCCGTCGAGGCCCGACCACTCGTGCAGCGTGGGGCCCTCGCGTACCGGGCCGTCCATGAGCACCGTCTCGTCGGTGAACATGGTGACGTCCTCGGCGTGCGAGTTCATCCACAGCAGCGGTGACTGCGCCTGGCGCCAGATGCGGCCGCCGCCCGGCGGGTGCGGGTCGACCAGGTGGATGTCGAGGCCCTGACCGACGTACAGCTCGGGGGCGTTGGCGGCGAGGCGCTCCAGCAGTCCGGTCCCCCGCGGGCCGGCTCCCACGATCACCAGCTGCGGCCTCATCGGGCGTGCTCCGTCGGCGCGAGGACGACGGCGGCTGCCGCGGTGGGGACTTCGGCGAGGGTGTCGGATGGCATGCGAAGGCTCCGTGGCGTCGGGAGAACACGGGTGGTGCCTTCACACGGGCGCGCCGTGCGGCGCGGGTACGGCCGAGCCCCTCAGCAGGGCCGTCCACCGAGAGTACGCGGGCGTTTCGGTGCACTGTCAAGGCTGTCCGGACTGTGAGCCGTACGTCTCAGGGCAGTTGACGCGGAACCGGATGCCTGTTCCACTTGGCCCATGCATCCACAGCAGTGGCTGGTCACCCGCTCCCACATCGACTTCGGTCGCGTGTGGTCCTGTTCCTGTTGAGCTGACCCCCTGCGCGCGCCTGCCGTCCGGCGGGCGCCCTCCTCGCGCTCTCCCGCTTCTTCCGCCACGCCTTCACACGCGCCCCTCCCCTCGCGCTTCGCGTTCGCCCACCGTCACGTCTCGCATCAGCCCACCGGAACCAGGGAACCGAACGGCACTGTCACAGCCCGCAGTCACAGCACGAGCAGCACTCACAGCATTCACAGCACTGGCAGGCCTCGCAGCACGACAGGTCGCAGTCGCAGTCGCAGTCGGCGCAGCAGCCCTCGCGCTTCTTGCGCGACCAGGGGCCCTCGAACTCGTCGGCGCAGCACACCTTGCAGGTGCAGCACAGGCCGAGGGCGGCCGCGCAGCCGGCCCAGAAGCCCCGTTTGTCCGGGTGCGGCGGCTGCCCGCCGAAGGGGGTGCCGTACGGGTGGCCGGGCGCGTTCGGCGCGTGGTGACCGGGCGGCGGTCCGAACGAGGCCTCGGGCGCGTGGCCGCACGCGCGCGTGCCGAACGCGCGGTCCACGGAACGCTCCAGCTCGTGCACGAGCAGCAGGTGGACCAGCTTGCCGTCGGCGAACTCGGCCTCCCGCAGGGCGAGCCGGACGCCGTGCAGGGCGTCGTCGGCGAGCCGGCGGGCCTCGGTCCGGGAGGTGCCCGTGGCGGTGAGCGGATTCCAGGCGCCCGACGCGGCGTCGGCCTCCTGGTCCTCCACGGCGTCCAGCAGATGCGCGAGCCGGCCGAAGAGCCGTCCCGCCTCCGCGAGGGGCTGTGCGTTGCCCGGGCGCCCGGCCAGCACCGCGGTGTGGGCGAAGGCGGCGGCGGTCGCGCACTCGGTCGGCTCGGTGACCGTCAGGATCGGGGTGCCGTACCCGGCGAGGGCCTCCAGGCCCAGTTGCCGGTCCGTGGCCTCGACGAGGACGCCGGTGTCGAAGCCGACCGCGGCCCCGCTGTGGGCGCCGGCCCTGCCCCAGCCCGCGGCGACCCGGCGCGCGGCGGCGGCCATGGGCCGGCGGGCCAGCAGCCCGTCCCGGTCGGCGACATGGTCGCGCACCTTCGCCGCGGCGAGCACCAGCGAGACGGCGGCGGCGAGCCGGGCTCCCTCGCCCTGGGCGACGGACGCGGTGCGCAGCCCGCGCAGCGCGCACGGCCCGGCCGTACGGCGCCCGTCGGCGGTCCGTCCGGTCTGAGCCTCCGTCAGGACCGAGACGAGAAGGCCGTCGTAGTTCGTCACGACGCGCGCGAGCTGCCCGTGATCGCGGCGCAGCGCGAGGCAGAGTCCGCACAAGTGCGCCAGCCACTGGGCCTTGAGGCTTTCACCGAGTCGATGAGAGCACGGTCTGACGATTCCGAACACGACGATCCCCCGTGATGTGGTACGACGTTGACGTTCACCCGGACGCACCGATCATCACCCATCCGCCGCTGACAATCATATTTCACTCTCAGTCAGCAGCCGTACGTGTCGCGACCCTTGGGACACAAGGACTCTCGACGGATCGGCTGTGCACCAGTACCGTCACAAACCCCCCGCGCGGCGTCTATCCACTTGGCGCGCCGTCCGCATCATGGATGACCATAGGGACGCGGAAAGCAGAAAAAGACCGCTGTGAGAGGAGGCGTCCATGGGATCGGTACGCAAGGCGAGTGCGTGGCTCGGCCTCGTCGACGACAACGATGACGAGCGTTACTACGACGACGAGTACTCCGAGGGCACCGAATCCGAGGGCGCCTGGGTCACCGACCCCCGGGTGAAGGTGGCCTCGGACACGGCCGAGGAGAAGGGCCGCCGGATCGGCACGGTCAACCCGGACAGCTTCCGGGACGCCCGAGCGATCGGCGAGCTGTTCCGGGACGGGGTCCCGGTCATCATGAACCTCACCAACATGGAGCCCGGCGACGCCAAGCGGGTCGTGGACTTCGCGGCGGGGCTCATCTTCGGTCTGCGCGGCTCGATCGACCGCGTGTCGAACCGGGTGTTCCTGCTCACGCCGGCCGACACACAGATCATCAGCGGCGAGGCGTCCGCCCACCGCGAGGACGGCTTCTTCAACCAGAGCTGAGGCAGGGCCGCTCACCGGCCCTGCCTGCTGACGGGGATCAGCGGAAGGCGTCGAGCCCGGTGAGCGCCTTGCCCAGCACGAGCTGGTGCATCTCGACGGTGCCCTCGTAGGTGAGCACCGACTCGAGGTTGGTCGCGTGCCGCATGACGGGGTACTCGAGGGAGATCCCGTTGGCACCGAGGATCGTCCGCGCCGTACGGCAGATCTCGATGGCCTCGCGGACGTTGTTGAGCTTGCCGAAGCTGACCTGCTCGGGACGCAGGCGGCCGGCGTCCATCCGCCGCCCCAGATGGTGGGCGAGCAGGATCCCCTTGTGCAGTTCCACCGCCATGTCGGCGAGCTTGGCCTGGGTGAGCTGGAAGCCGCCGATGGGCCGCCCGAACTGCTCCCGCGTCCTCGCGTAGTCGACCGCCGCCTCGAAGCTGCTGCGCGCCGCGCCCATCGCGCCCCAGACGATGCCGTACCGGGCGTGCGACAGACAGCTGAGCGGTCCGCGCAGTCCGGTGGCCTCCGGGAGCACGGCGTCTGCGGGCAGTCGTACGTCGTCCATCACCAGTTCGCTGGTGACGGAGGCGCGCAGGGACCACTTGTGCTTGATCTCCGGCGCCGAGAAGCCGGGGGTGTCGGTGGGGACGGCGAAGCCGCGGATGCCGTCCTCGGTCTGCGCCCAGACGACGGCCACCCCGGCGACCGAGCCGTTGGTGATCCACATCTTGCGGCCGCTGAGCACCCAGTCGGTGCCGTCGCGCTTGGCGTGGGTGCGCATGGAGGCGGGGTCGGAGCCGTGGTCGGGCTCGGTCAGCCCGAAGCAGCCGATCACCTCGCCGGCCGCCATGCGGGGCAGCCACCGCTGCTTCTGCTCCTCGCTGCCGAACCGGTGGATCGCGTACATGGCGAGGGAGCCCTGCACGGAGACGAGGGACCGGATGCCGGAGTCGGCGGCCTCCAGTTCCAGGCAGGCGAGGCCGTACTGCACGGCGCTGGCCCCCGCGCACCCGTATCCGCTGAGCGACATCCCGAGCGCCCCGATCCCGCCGAGTTCCCTGGCGAGTTCACGGATGCCGGGCAGCTCCCCCTTCTCGTACCACTCGGCGACGTACGGCAGCACGCGGTCCGCCGCCCAGGCCCGCACGGTGTCCCGCACGGCCAGGTCTTCCGGTTCCAGCAGGTCGTCGATCCCGAGCGGGTCGGCGGGATCGAAGGGGGGCAACTTCGCGGACGCGGACATGGGACACCCTCCGGCACACAGAAAACTAGCACCGCTAGTCAGTTGTTTGCCGCCGACGTTACGGCGCGGTGTCCCGCACGTCCAGTACGTCGGACACCTCAGACCGAGACGCGGGACTCCGCCACTTCCCGCTGCGCGGGCAGCTCCAGCGCCTCCACCGCCGCCTCGGGTTCCGCGCACTGCATGACCCGTGGCAGCCGCAGCGCCATCACCGCGCCCAGCAGCAACAGCACCGCGCTCACCAGCAGCGTCACATGCAGCCCGTGCACGAAGGAGTCCCGAGCGGTCCGGCGCAGCGCCGCCCCGACGGGACCGCCGAGCCGCCCGGCGACCGCGTAGGCCTCCCCGAGCGAGTGGCCGGCCGCGTCCGAGGCGTGCCGCGGGACGCCCGGCACCGAGCGCAGATGCGGCGCGTAGGCCGCGTTCATCACGCTGCCGAGCAGCGCGATGCCGATGCCGGCGCCGAGCTGGTACGACGTCTCGCCGATCGCCGCCGCGCCGCCGGCCTGGTCGGCCGCGGCCTCGCTGAGCATCGACTCGTACGCGCCGAAGAGCGTGGTCTCCAGGCCGAAGCCCAGCAGCACGAAACCGGAGAGCAGCAGCGGCGCGTCGTCGGTGCCGCCCATCGCGGTGAGCGTCAGGACCGCGGCGGCGGTGAGGCAGAAGCCGAAGCAGACCATGCGGCGCGGTCCGAAGCGGCGCAGCATCCGCGCGCCCGCCAGGCCCGCCGCCATCGCCGCGACGGTCAGGGGCAGCAGCCTCAGGCCGGTCTGAAGCGGGGAGAGCCCGAGCACCAGTTGCAGGTACTGGGCGGCGATCAGCTCCAGGCCGACGAGCGCGAGCATCGCCAGCACGATGCAGCCCACCGAGGTGCTGAACGCGGGCCGGCGGAACATCCGCAGGTCCACCAGCGGATGCGCGAGTCCGCGCTGGCGCCGTACGAAGAGGACGAGGAGGGCCGCGCCGACCAGCAGCGGCAGCACGGTGAAGGGGCTCGCCGGTACCTCTCCCCCGCCCAGCCGCTTCACACCGAGGACGACACCGAAGAGACCGCCGGCCGCCATCAGGGCGCCGACGACATCCCAGGGGCCGCCCTGGTCCCCGCGCGACTCGGGCAGCAGGATCCGGCCCACCGGGAGACTGACCAGCATCAGCGGGATGTTGACGAGGAAGACCGCGCCCCACCAGAAGTGCTCCAGCAGGAAACCGCCGAGCAGCGGGCCGACGGCCGCGCCGACGGCGGCCACCGCGCTCCAGATGCCGATCGCGAGCGCGCGCTCGCGCCGGTCGGGGAAGACCTGACGCAGGATCGACAGGGTGGCCGGCATGATCATGGCGCCGCCGACGCCGAGCAGCGCGCGGGCGAGGATCAGCATCTCAGCCGTCTGCGCGAGGGCGGCCACGCCGGAGGCGATACCGAACAGGCCGTAGCCGAGCAGCAGGACGCGTCTGCGGCCGACCCGGTCGCCGAGGGTGCCGAAGAGGATCAGCAGCGAGGCGCAGACCAGCGGATAGACGTCGACGATCCAGAGCAGCTCTATCGCACTGGGCTTGAGGTCCTCGGTGACGGCGGGGACCGCCACGTGCAGCACGGTCGCGTCGAGGGCCACGAGCAGCAGGCTGACGCAGAGGACGACGAGGACGACCCAGCGGTTGGCACCGGCACCGGCCGCCCGACGGCGCGGCCGTACGGCAGCCGTGGTCGTCCCGGACATGTACGTACCTCCCAGATGTGCCACGCGCGGGGCGGACCGACGGGGTGGGGACTCCCTGCCGTACGGCCGGAGAGGAGCGGTGTCTCCGGCCCGCGCAAAGCCACGCGGGTGACTCGTCAGCGTACGCGAGTTCACCTCCAGGACACGTGGTGGACCTCTCACACGCAGGACGGAACCCGTGTGGCGTACGCCACGTCGTGCCCTCTTGACCACGCCCCGGGGGCCGGTCCGGTTCCGCCGCCCGTCGATAATCGGCTCCGTGACCGATCGTGACACGCGCGTGGCCCCGTCCCACGCCCCGCTCCTGCGCCGGGCGCTGCCGGCCCTCCTGGGCTATGCCGCGGTGCGCGCCCTGGGGCTGGTCGTGCTCGCGCTGTGGAGCGCCGCGCGCGGCAAGAGCGCGTACACCCTGCTGACCGCACGCTGGGACTCCCTCTGGTACACGCGAGTGGCCGAGCTGGGGTACGGCTACGAGGTGCGGCTGCCGAACGGCGACGTGCACTCCAATCTGGCGTTCTTTCCGCTGCTGCCGTGGCTGGAGCGGTTGCTGCACGCGGTCACACCGCTGTCGTACGCGGACGCCGGTTTCGCCGTCGGCCTGCTCGCCTCGCTCGCCGCGGCCTGCGGGATCTTCGCCGTCGCCGACCGGGTGTACGGCCCCCGGGCCGGGGTCTGCGCGGTGCTGCTGTGGGCGGTGCTGCCGGTCGGGATCGTGCAGTCGATGGCGTACAGCGAGTCGCTGTTCACGGCGCTGGCGGCCTGGTCGCTGTACGCGCTGCTGATCGGCCGGTGGATCACCGCGGGCACGCTGGCGGCGCTGGCGGGGCTGACCCGGCCGGTGGGGGCGGCGGTGGTCGCGGCGGTGTGGGTGGCGGGCGTGCTCTCGTTCGTGCGGGACCGGAGCGCGATGCACATGCCCGGCGCGGACAACGGCGGACGCGCCCCGGCGCCCACGCCGGGCGCGACCGACGGCATGCAAGCCCCCGCTCGCGCACCCGGCGCACACGCCACTTCCCACAACCCACAGATCCCTGAAGCACCGGCAGACGCACAGGCCCCCAGCGCCCCACGCGCCCCCGCATGGCGCCGAGCGCTCGGCATGGCGATCGCTCCGCTCGGCGCCGCCGGTTACGTGCTCTGGGTCGGGCGGCGCACCGGAAAGGGGGTGCTCGGGTACCTGGACATCCAGGCCGGATGGCGCAACGGGTTCGACGGCGGCTTTGCGTTCGCCCGCTTCGTGGCCGACAAGTTCACGTCATTTCCGTCCGCGTTCGCCGGCGTCGGCCTGATCATCGGGGTGGCCCTGCTGCTGTGGCTGTACGCGACCGGCATCCGAAGGCGTCAGCCGGTCGCACTGCTGGTGTACACGGGGGTCGTCCTCGCCCTCGCCCTGTGCGCGTCGAGCTACTTCGGCTCCAAGCCGCGACTGCTGATGCCCGCCTTCCCCCTGCTGCTGCCGCTCGCCTGCGCCCTCGCCCGGCTGCGCACATCCCGATCCGTGCTGGTCACGGCGGGGTTGGCGGTCGCCACGTCGGCCTATGGGGCGTTCTGGCTGAACGGCTCCGGTCCTCCATGATCGACTTCGTCGGCCGATGACACGCCGGAAAATTCCGCGCCAGGACCGGGTTAACGTATTCATAAGCGCCATATAAACAACGCCCGGCATGATCAAAGGAATTGAAGAGAACGGCCTCACAGGATTGCGGAATGCCTGGAATTCGGACCGCGCTTGAGAGGTTTCCCACATCACATCGTCATCACAAACCCGCTGTTTCGACCGGGACCACAGCTCACCCGCTGTAACGTCGATTGGGTGCGTACCGAACGAAACCTCACCCGGCGTCTGGACCGGGTGTTCGCCAGACTCGACCGTGAGCCGGAACGACCGGCCCACATCGATGTGCCAAGGATGAGCCGGCACCGGGTCGTTCTGTTCACCGCGACCCTGGCTTTCTACCTGGCGATCGTGTGGGCCGTGGTCATCACGTCCTGGCTGGTCCGGCTCGACTGGCAGGTCATGTTCTTCCGGCCGTACCAGCAGTGGCCGCAGATCCACGCCTTCCTCGACTACTACGTGGTGCTCGGCCAGCGCGGCCCCACCGCGGTGATGGTCGCGGCCTGGCTCGGCTGGCGCTCCTGGCGGCAGCACACCCTGCGCCCGCTGCTCACCCTGGCCACCTCGTTGCTGCTGCTGAACATCACGGTCGGCGCCGCCAAGCTCGGCATGGGGCGCCTCGGTCCGCACTACGCGACCGTGATCGGCTCGAACGAGATGGGCCTGGGCGGCGATATATTCCCCAGCGGCCACACCGCCAACGCGGTGGTGACCTGGGGCATCCTGGCCTATCTGGCCTCCACCCCGAGAGCGCGCCGCTGGCTGTCGGCGCTGTCCGCGATCACGTCGCTGGGCGTCGGCCTCACCACCGTCTACCTCGGTACGCACTGGCTGAGCGACGTGCTGCTGGGCTGGGCCGCGGGCCTGCTGATCATGCTCGCCCTGCCGTGGTTCGAGCCGCTGATCGCCAAGGCCGAGACCGCGCTGTTCGATCTGCGCGACCGCTGGCGCGCCCGCCGCGGCAGGCCCCTGCCCGAACCGGCCGTGCCGGTCACACCGGTGGTGCTCAGGCCGCTCGGCGCACCGGCCGAGCAGCCGGCCCCGGCGCGCGAGCCGGTCGCCTCGACCCGTGCCTCCAGAGGACCGGCGCATCTGGCCCCGGGACCGCACACGACCCGTTCGGAACGCACTCCGGTCACCCCGGCGGGCAGCCGCCGCCCGCCGCACGCCGACCGCCTCCCGCGCGGCACGACCCAGCCGGCCCGGCCTTGACGCGCGGCTGACCCCCGGGCCCGGTACGCACAGCCGCCCCGCGGACACGACGAAGGCCCCGCTTCCCGACGGAGGGAAACGGGGCCTTCGTCCTGCATGTGTCCAAAGGCGCGGCCCTCAGCCTTTCCAGGCACGGGCCACCACGCCGTCCCGCACCTCGAAGTTCAGCCGGCCGGCCCGGTACTCCATCGTGATGATCGCGCCCGGCGGCAGCGACCGTACCGTCGACCACCCGCGCTGCTGGGCGAGCGCCTCGGCGTTCGCGGCATCGAGGCCGACGTACCCTTCGGGACTGTCCTGGGGCTCCGCTGGCGGAGTGGGAATCGGTGCCATGCCGCCACGCTACCGCGCGGGGCAAGGTAAGAGTCGTATCCGGCTATCGTCACACTTCTGTCACAGCCGTACCGCCGCGTTTCCTTCGAACTGAGTCACACGTACGGGCGTTTCCGCAAGAGCCACCGGGATAATCGAACAGAATTGGCGAGCCCCTGAGCAGTCCGTCGAATTACCCCGGCGGAAAGTTCCACCGCCGGGATCCGGACGGGTCCAGGGGCGTGATTACCCGCGCAATCCGGCAGCGATGCCAGGGCATCTGACGCCGCATAGGAATTTTCACGGATTCAGCACATCAACGCCGTACGTCCCCTGTCGGAGCGGGGGGACCCCGAGCATCATGGCGCCGGTCCGCGGGTAGGCGTGCCGCGGCGGGCCCGGGCGCGACGATGCGAAGGGGCGGGGCAAGACGATGGGGACGCAGACCACAGGGGCGACGGCGGGGCCGGTGCGCGGCAGGGGCCGGGCCGGCCGGGTGGTGGTCGACTGGCTCACCACCACCGACCACAAGAAGATCGGGCATCTGTACCTGATCACGGCGTTCGGCTTCTTCCTGGCCGGCGGGGTCATGGCACTGCTGATGCGTGCCGAACTGGCCCGCCCGGGACTGCAGATCATGAGCAACGAGGAGTACAACCAGCTGTTCACGCTGCACGGCACGATCATGCTGCTGCTGTTCGCGACCCCGAGCTTCGCGGGCTTCGCCAACGAGCTGATGCCGTTGCAGATCGGTGCCCCGGACGTGGCGTTCCCCCGGCTGAACATGCTGTCGTACTGGCTGTTCGCCTTCGGCGGGCTGATCGTGCTGGGCTCGCTGCTCACCCCGGACGGGCCGGCCGCGTTCGGCTGGTTCGCCTACGCGCCGCTCAACGACTCCCTGCACTCCCCGGGCGTCGGCCCCGACCTGTGGATCATGGGGCTGGCGCTGTCCGGCTTCGGGACGATCCTCGGGGCGGTCAACTTCATCACCACGATCGTCGGGATGCGCGCGCCGGGCATGACGATGTTCCGGATGCCGATCTTCACCTGGAACACGCTGTTCACGTCGATCCTGATCCTGCTGGCGTTCCCGGTGCTGGCGGCGGCGCTGCTGGTGCTGGAGGCGGACCGGCGGTTCGGCTCGCAGGTGTTCGAGGCGGCGAACGGCGGGGCGCTGCTGTGGCAGCACCTGTTCTGGTTCTTCGGGCATCCCGAGGTGTACATCATCGCGCTGCCGTTCTTCGGGATCATCACGGAGATCATCCCGGTGTTCAGCCGCAAGCCGATCTTCGGCTTTCTGACGCTGGTCGCCGCGACGATGGCGATCACCGGGCTGTCCGTCGTGGTGTGGGCGCACCACATGTTCGCCACGGGTGCGGTGTTGCTGCCGTTCTTCTCCTTCATGTCGTTCCTGATCGCGGTGCCGACGGGCGTGAAGTTCTTCAACTGGACCGGCACGATGCTGGGCGGCTCGCTGTCCTTCGAGACGCCCATGCTGTGGGCGACGGGCTTCCTGGTGACGTTCCTTTTCGGTGGCCTGACCGGGGTGATCCTGGCGTCCCCGCCGCTGGACTTCCACGTCACGGACTCGTACTTCGTCGTGGCGCACTTCCACTACGTCGTGTTCGGCACGGTCGTCTTCGCGGTCTTCGGCGGCTTCTACTTCTGGTGGCCGAAGTTCACCGGGAAGATGCTGGACGAGCGGCTCGGGAAGATCCAGTTCTGGACCTTGTTCACCGGCTTCCACACCACGTTCCTGGTGCAGCACTGGCTGGGCGCCGAGGGCATGCCGCGCCGGTACGCCGACTATCTGGCGGCCGACGGCTTCACCGCGCTCAACACCGTCTCGTCCATCGGCGCGTTCCTGCTGGGCCTGTCGACGCTGCCGTTCCTCTACAACGTCTGGAAGACCGCCCGGTACGGCGAGAAGGTCGAGACCGACGACCCCTGGGGCTACGGCCGCTCCCTGGAGTGGGCGACCTCCTGCCCGCCGCCCCGGCACAACTTCAACGCGCTGCCCCGGATCCGCTCGGAGTCCCCGGCGTTCGAGCTGCATCACCCGGAGTACGCGGCGCGGGAGCAGGCGCCGCCGTCCGCGCCAGCGCCGCGTCGAGCCGGTCCCGGATCCTCCTGATCTCCTCGGTCAGCCCGGCGGGCTCGATCACCTCGAACGGGAAGCCGGTCATCATGAGGTGAATGACCATCACCTCCAGGTTCGGCGCTCCGCTGCGCAGGACGCACGCGTCCTCCCCGTCGGCCTCCAGTGTCCCGGCCGACGGCGAGATCCGCTCGGCGGCCTCGTCGAGCGGCACCAGCAGCCGGACGGCGGAGTGCGTGGCGTACGCGCGCGTGGAGACGCCGTTCGAGACGTAGGCGGCCAGGTCCTCGGCGGGCGGCTCGCGCGGGGTGAAGCGGGGCCCGTGCGGTGGTGCGGGGGTGATGCGGTCGACGCGGAAGGTGCGCCAGTCCGCCCGGTCGACGTCCCAGGCGACCAGGTACCAGCGCCGCTCGGTGCACACCAGCCGGTGCGGCTCGACGGTACGGCGGCTGTCCGCGCCGTCGTGCGTGCGGTACGCGAAGCGCAGCCGCTCGGCGTCCCGGCACAGGTGGGCGAGTTCGGTGAGCACCGCCGGGTCGACGTCCGCGGCCGGCGGGCCGCCGCGCAGCATCGGCACGGTGAAGGCGTTCAGGGCGCTCACCCGGCGGCGCAGCCGTCCCGGCAGCACCTGTTCGAGCTTGGCGAGGGCGCGTACGGAGGTCTCGCCGATGCCCTCGATGCCCTGTCCGGCGGCGGTGCGCAGGCCGACGGCCACGGCCACGGCCTCGTCGTCGTCCAGCAGCAGCGGCGGGAGTGCGGCGCCCGCGCCCAGCTGGTAGCCGCCGCCGGTGCCGGGGCTGGCGTTGACCGGGTAGCCGAGCTCGCGCAGCCGGTCCACGTCGCGGCGGACCGTGCGCGTCGTGACGCCCAGCCGGTCGGCGAGTTCGGCGCCGGACCACTCGCGGTGGGCCTGGAGCAGCGAGAGCAGCCGCAGCAGACGTGCCGAGGTCTCCAACATGGGGCCGAGTCTGTCAGGGAACGCGGACAGCCGCTGTCCTCGACGGACAGCGGCTGTTCTGCGCGGCTGCTCGGTGTTCAGAGCGCGAGGCGCTGGCCGGGCACGATCAGGTTCGGGTCGTCGCCGACGACCTTCTTGTTGGCGGCGTAGATCCGCTGCCAGGTGGTGCCGTGCCGCTCGGCGATGGCGCTCAGGGTGTCGCCCTCGCGGACGGTGTAGTCACCCGTGCCGCGGGACTCGCTGCGGTTGGTGTGTTCCGCCGGGCGTTCCGGCGACTTCGCCGGGGCGGACTTCGCCGTCACGCTGCCCTTGTCGGCGCCGGTCCCGGTGGTCGCGGCCGCCGGGGCCGCGCCGTAGGCTCCGGCGCGGGCCGAGCAGACCGGCCAGGCGCCCCAGCCCTGAGCCTGCTGGACCTTGCCGGCGACGGCGATCTGGGCTTCCCTGGAGGCCTGGTCGGCCGTCGGGGCGTAGGCGGTGCCGCCGTACGCGCGCCAGGTGCCGGCGGAGAACTGGAGCCCGCCGTAGTAGCCGTTGCCGGTGTTGATGTGCCAGTTGCCGCCGCTCTCGCACTGGGCGATGCGGTCCCACACCCCGTTGTCCGCCGCGGCGGCGTTGCCGGTGGCTGCCAGCAGCCCCAGCGGGGCCAGCAGCGCGGCTCCGGCCAGCGCGGCCGTCGTACGGCCCTTGCGGGCGCCCTCGGGACGAGCGGTGTTGCGGGTGGTATCGGCACACTCGGACATGTAATTCCCTCTCCACGAACCCGGGTTCCCCCGGGCGGAGCACGCCTCGCCGCGCAGGACCGCGGTTGCTCGTGCCCGCCCCGTCCGCGTGCCCGGTGCCGGCGGTGGTGCTGTGCCGGTGCCGGGTGTCGGACGTACCCGAGCGGTGCTCGTTGCACACGGCGGAGGAATGTAGGGAGGACGAGCGGTCTGAATCAACCAACTCCCTGTCATTCCAGGCCAGTTGCCTGTTACCGAGGGTATCGGCGATTTTCGGCCACCCACTACATCCGCTGATTTCCTGATTTGTCGACCATCGACCGGCGCGATCTGTGACTCACTTCACCGCTCCAAGTTCCTTGACGAGACGACGAGTTGACCGTGAGTAGCACATTCCGGACCGGCGGTGACCGTATGCGCTGGTTGGTTCGAACCGGTCGCACCCGGGGCGTGACTCCCACCACAGGACGTCCGTTGTCTTCTTCATGAGCCCGGAACCCCGGAACTCAGCGGCCGGGAGCCACCCGGCCGACCCCAGCACGCATCCCGAGGGAGCCACCGTGCCGCGCATGCTCGACGTCAGTGACGCCGTACGCGCCGAGATCGGCGACGAAGAAGCCGACCGGCTGCTCGCCGGAGAGAACGCCCCGGGCAGTTACGACTGCACGTCCTGCCGCACCCCGGGCGACTCCGAGCAGGAGCGCACCAGCACCGTTCTGTTCGTCGGCGACGAGACCGCCGTCCTCGCCTTCGCCCACGCCAGCTGCCTGCCCTCGCAGGTCGTCCAGGTCACCGAGGAGCAGCTGCAGGGCGCCGTCCGGTCCATCGGCGGCGTCGGTGCCGCCGCGGGCGAGCCGCACCGGGCCGCGCCCGAGCAGGCCGTGCTCGGCGTGACCAGCGGACTCGTCCTGATCGAGGGCGAACTCCACCCCGCGCTCGTGGTCGAGCCGACCTCCCCGATCGTGCGCCCCGGCTCCACCGGGGCCGGCGACGACTTCCTCCCGCTCCTCATCGAACAGGGGTTCATGCCGCTGACCGAGCTGGCGTCCGTGCCGCCGGTGCTGCACGGCTGGTCGGTGCTGCTCGCCGTGGGCCAGCTGCACGCGGTGCTGCAGCCCTCGGCGCACGGCGGGCAGCCGGTCGCGTGGTGGCAGGCGCATCAGCCGCTGCAGGTCACCGACAGCTGGCGGGCCGCCGCGAACAAGCACCAGCAGGTTCTGCTGTTCGCGGCGCCGGTGGGGTCGATCGGGCGGCAGCCGCGGGAGGATCTGCTGCGGGAGTCTCTCGACAGGGCCGCGGCGAGCGGGAAGTTGGTCGCGGCGGCGCTGCCGCTCGCGGGGACCTGATTCCCCCGCCCGAGGGACCAGGGTTGCGCGCCGCCCGGCGCCCCGCACCCCCCAGGGGGTTGCACAACCGCATCTCTTTGACGCCCCGGTCGTTTGGACACACGTGCACGCATACGACATTCCTCCCCCACGCCGGTCCGTCTTCGGCTCCGTTCCGTCCACTCGGACGACGCAGGACGGGGTCGGGGGCGCCTCGGCGACGCCGATCTACGACATGCTCTACGCGGAGTGGGTCAAGACCTTCCGCACGTTGCCCGGTGACCGCAGCGGGGAGGAGGGGCTGAGGTTCAGTCCCTTCGGTCTCCTGCAGGACCGTACGGGCACCTACGCCACCGGCCCCTACGGCGGTCACCGGCCGGGGTCGTTCAGCAGCTCGTACAGCGCCTACAGCGCCGGGGCCTACAGCGCGCGGCAGCAGTCGCAATGGCAGCGGGTCGGCGGGCTCGGGCGGCAGCAGCCGGACACCGGGATGCAGCATGTTCCGGCGGCGCTGCCTCCGGGGCCGCGCCGGGGCGTGTGACCCCCGCACGGTGAAGGGCGGCACCTGGATCTCCAGGAGCCGCCCTTGACGTCGTACCGCCGTTACTTCTTCTTCGCGCCGCGCTTCTCGCGCACCCGCACGGAGATGTGGATCGGGGTGCCCTCGAAGCCGAACTCCTCGCGCAGGCGGCGCTCGATGAAACGCCGGTAGCCCGCCTCGATGAAGCCGGAGGCGAAGAGGACGAAGCGCGGGGGCTTGGTGCCGGCCTGGGTGCCGAACAGGATGCGCGGCTGCTTGCCGCCCCGGATGGGGTGCGGGTGGGCGGAGACCAGCTCGCCGAGGAAGGCGTTCAGGCGTCCGGTGGGGACCCGGGTCTCCCAGCCGGCCAGCGCGGTCTCGATGGCCGGGACCAGCTTCTCCATGTGGCGGCCGGTGCGCGCCGAGACGTTCACGCGCGGGGCCCAGGCGACCTGGCCCAGCTCGGTCTCGATCTCCCGCTCCAGGTAGTAGCGGCGCTCCTCGTCGAGGGTGTCCCACTTGTTGTAGGCGACGACGATCGCGCGGCCCGCCTCGACGGCCATGGTGACGATCCGCTGGTCCTGTACGGAGATGTTCTCGGAGGCGTCGATCAGGATGACGGCGACCTCCGCCTTCTCCACGGCCGCCGCCGTGCGCAGGGAGGCGTAGTAGTCGGCGCCCTGCTGGAGGTGGACCCGCTTGCGGATGCCCGCCGTGTCGACGAACTTCCAGGTCACGCCGCCCAGTTCGATCAGCTCGTCGACCGGGTCGCGGGTGGTGCCCGCCAGCTCGTTGACGACGACGCGCTCCTCGCCCGCCACCTTGTTCAGCAGGGAGGACTTGCCGACGTTCGGGCGGCCGATCAGGGCGATCCGGCGCGGGCCGCCGATGCCGCCCCCGCCGAAGGTCTCGCGCGGCGCGTCCGGCAGCACCTCGAGCACGGCGTCCAGCATGTCGCCGGTGCCGCGGCCGTGCAGCGCCGAGACGGGGTGCGGCTCGCCGAGGCCGAGGCTCCACAGGTAGGCCGCGTCGGCCTCGCCGCTCGGGCCGTCGACCTTGTTGGCGCACAGCACGACCGGCTTGCCGGCCTTGCGCAGCAGCCGTACCACCGCCTCGTCGGTGTCGGTCGCGCCGACCTTGGCGTCCACGACGAAGACGACCGCGTCGGCCGCCTCGATCGCGTACTCGGCCTGGGCGGCCACGGAGGCGTCGATGCCGAGGACGTCCTGCTCCCAGCCGCCGGTGTCGACGACCTTGAAGCGGCGGCCGGCCCATTCGGCCTCGTAGGTGACGCGGTCGCGGGTGACGCCCGGCTTGTCCTCGACGACCGCCTCACGGCGGCCGATGATCCGGTTCACCAGGGTCGACTTGCCGACATTGGGCCGGCCGACGACGGCGAGCACGGGCAGCGGGCCGTGGCCCGCCGCCTCGATGGCGCCCTCGACGTCCTGGATGTCGAAGCCCTCTTCCGCGGCGAGCTCCATGAACTCCGCGTACTCGGCGTCGCCGAGAGCCCCGTGGTCGTACTCGTGCTCAGCCGAGTCGCCGGGCTGGATGTCGTCGTTCATGTAGTCCGTACCTCGTCGTTCATTGTGGTGATCGGTGGAACAGGCCCTGACGGGATGAACCCCGGTGGGCCGATCCACTACTCAAGTGTCGCCTGGCGCCCGGTCAGGCGCCTGGCGTTTTCCAGGTGGCTGGTGAGCTGCTTCTGGATGCGCTCGGTCGCCTCGTCCAGCGCCGTGCGCGTACGCCGGCCGCTGCCGTCGCCCGCGTCGAAGGGCTCGCCGAAGACGACGTCGATGCGGGAACGCAGCGGGGGCAGCCCCTTTATCAGCCGTCCCCGCTTCTCGGAGCTTCCCAGTACGGCGACGGGCACGATCGGCGCCCCGCTGCGTACGGCGAAGTAGGCGAGCCCGGCGCGCAGCGAGGCGAAGTCGCCCTCGCCCCGGGTGCCCTCCGGGAAGATGCCCAGCACTCCCCCGGCCTCCAGCACGCCCAGGGCACGGGTGATCGCGGTGCGGTCGGCGGTGGCGCGGTCCACCTTCACCTGGCCGATGCCGGTCAGGAAGGGGTCCAGCGGGCCGACGAACGCCTCCTTCTTGATCAGGAAGTGCGTCGGGCGGGGTGCCACGCCCATCACCATCGGGCCGTCGACGTTGTGGGAGTGGTTCACGGCGAAGATCACCGGGCCACTCGTGGGCACCTTCCAGGCGCCGAGCACGCGCGGCCTGAACAGCCCGTGCATCAGGCCCACGCCGATGCGCCGCCCCACCTCGGCGCCCCGCCGCGAGGGCAGCTTCTCCGAAGGGGCCGCGGGGAGGCTCACTTCCCGGCCCGCTTCTCCTCGACCAGGGTGACGACGCACTCGATGACCTGGGCGAGGGTGAGCTCGGTGGTGTCCACCTCGACCGCGTCGCCGGCCTTGGCGAGGGGCGAGGTCTTGCGGGAGGAGTCGGCCGCGTCCCGCTTGATCAGGGCCTCGCGGGTGGCGTGGATGTCGGCGCCCTTCAGCTCGCCGCTGCGGCGGGCCGCGCGGGCCTCCGGGGAGGCGGTGAGGAAGATCTTCAGGTCGGCGTCCGGCAGGACGGTCGTACCGATGTCACGGCCCTCCACCACGATGCCGTTCTCGGCGCCGGCGGCGATCGAGCGCTGCAGCTCGGTGATCCGGGAGCGCACCTCGGGCACCGCGCTGACCGCGCTGACCTTGGAGGTGACCTCCTGGGTGCGGATCGGGCCGGACACGTCGACGCCGTCGACCGTGATGGTCGGCTTGTCCGGGTCGGTGCCGGAGACGATCTCCGGCTTGCCCGCGACGGCGGCGATGGCGGTCGGGTCCTCCAGGTCGATGCCGCTGTTGACCATCCACCAGGTGATCGCCCGGTACTGGGCGCCGGTGTCCAGGTAGCTCAGGCCGAGCTGCGCGGCGACGGCCTTCGACGTGCTCGACTTGCCCGTGCCGGAGGGGCCGTCGATCGCGACGATCACGGGCTTGGCGGTCGGGGCGGCGCCGTTTTCCACGGAGGGACACCTTCCTGGTTCGGTGTGGGCGGGTGCGGGGGCAAGAGTGCCCTGCACAAGGTTACTGGGTGCGGGTCACTCGTCCGGACGCGTGCGGTCGCCCCTACTGCCGCAGCGCCCAGCCCCGCTCCCGCAGCGCCTCCTTCAGCACCGGCGCCGTCTTGGGTTCCACGCTCAGCTGGACCAGACCGGCCTGCTGCCCCGTCGCGTGCTCGATACGGACGTCCTCGATGTTGACCCCCGCCCGGCCCGCATCGGCGAAGATCCGGGCGAGCTGGCCGGGCTGGTCGTCGATGAGGACGGCGACGGTCTCGTAGACCCGCGGGGCGGACCCGTGCTTGCCGGGCACCCGCACCTGGCCGGCGTTCCCGCGGCGCAGCACGTCCTCGATGCCGGCGGTGCCCTCGCGCCGCTTGGCCTCGTCGGAGGACTGCAGGGCGCGCAGCGCCTCGACGGTCTCGCCCAGGTCGGCGGCGACGTCGGAGAGCAGGTCGGCGACCGGTCCCGGGTTCGCGGAGAGGATGTCGATCCACATCCGGGGGTCGGAGGCGGCGATCCGGGTCACGTCCCGGATGCCCTGCCCGCACAGCCGTACGGCGGCCTCCTCGGCGTGCTCCAGGCGCGCGGCGACCATGCTGGACACCAGGTGGGGCATGTGGGAGACGAGGGCGACGGCGCGGTCGTGGGCGTCGGCGTCCATGACGACCGGTACGGCCCGGCAGTGCGAGACCAGCTCCAGGGCGAGGTTCAGCACCTCGGTGTCGGTGTCCCGGGTGGGGGTGAGCACCCAGGGGCGGCCCTCGAAGAGGTCGGCGGTCGCGGCGAGCGGGCCGGACTTCTCCCGGCCGGACATGGGGTGGGTGCCGATGTACGCCGACAGGTCCGGGCCGAGCGCCTGGAGCTCGCGGCGCGGGCCGCCCTTGACGCTGGCCACGTCGACATAGCCGCGGGCCACGCCCCGGCGCATGGCATCGGCGAGGACGCCGGCCACGTGGGCGGGCGGGGCCGCCACGATCGCCAGGTCGACCGGGCCCTCGGGGGCCTCGTCGGTGCCGGCTCCCAGCGCGGCGGCCGTACGGGCCTGCTCGGGGTCGTGGTCGGCGAGGTGGACCGTGACGCCGCGCTGGACCAGGGCCAGGGCGGCGGAGGTGCCGATGAGGCCGGTGCCGATGACGAGTGCGGTTCTCACTGGGCGATGTCCTTGCGCAGAGCGGCCGCGGCGCCGAGGTAGACGTGGTTGACGTCGGCGCGGGGCTTGTCCGACTCGATGTGCGCGAGCAGCCGTACGACCCGGGGCATGGCGCCCTCGATGTCCAGTTCCTGGGCGCAGATCAGGGGTACGTCGACGATGCCGAGCTTGCGGGCGGCGGCCGCCGGGAAGTCGCTGTGCAGGTCGGGGGTGGCCGTGAACCAGATGCTGATCAGGTCGTCGGCGGTCAGTCCGTTCCGCTCGAGGACCGCGGTGAGCAGGGCTCCGACCTGCTCGTCCATGTGCCCGGCCTCGTCCCGCTCCAGTTGGACGGCCCCCCGGACCGCTCGTACCGCCACGGCGCTGCTCCCTGCTGACATGCGGATCTCTTCTTGGTCCGTCCAGCGTAGTCAGGACGCGCGGAGGCGGCGCACGGCGCCCGATCGCTGAGACGATGCGATGCATCCGGTATTCACCGATTTCGACGTGTTGTACGGAGGAACGGCATGGCTGAGGGCGCGACGCGGCGCACGGTTCTGGCGACGGGCGCGGCGGCGGTCGTCGCACCCGTCGCGGCATGCGGCGGCAACGCCGACGGAAGCAGTGGCGGGGATCTGGGCAGGACCAGTGACATCCCGGAGGGCGGCGGCAAGATCTTCAAGGACCAGAAGGTGGTCGTCACCCAGCCGAAGAAGGGCGACTTCAAGGCCTTCTCGGCGATCTGCACGCACCTGGGCTGCACGGTGAGCAGGGTCGCGAACGGCACGATCGACTGCCCGTGTCACGGCAGCAAGTTCCACATCGCCGACGGCTCGGTGGCCCACGGCCCGGCGAAGAGGCCGCTGCCCCCGAAGTCGATCAAGGTGCAGGGAAATTCGATCAAACTGACGTGAGGGGGCGGCGTACGCTCCCGGCATGGAGCCCGAGACCCTGGTGCGCGAGCACACCATTTACGCCTGCGTCATGGGTTCCCGGGCCTTCGGTCTGGCGACGGACACGAGCGACACCGACCGGCGGGGTGTGTTCCTCGCCCCCACCCCCCTGTTCTGGCGGTTCGAGAAGCCGCCGACGCATGTGGAGGGGCCGGGCGAGGAGCAGTTCTCCTGGGAGCTGGAGCGGTTCTGCGAGCTGGCGCTGCGCGGCAACCCGAACATCCTGGAGTGCCTGCACTCGCCGCTGGTGGAGCGGGTCGACGACACCGGCCGGGAGCTGCTGTCCCTGCGCCGGGCCTTCCTGTCCCGCCGGGCCCACGACACCTTCACCCGCTACGCCCTCGGCCAGCGCAGGAAGCTGGATGCCGACGTCCGCACGCACGGCGCCCCGCGCTGGAAGCACGCCATGCACCTGCTGCGCCTGCTGACGAGCGCCCGTGACCTGCTGCGCACCGGCGAGCTGCGGATCGACGTCGGCGACCAGCGGGAGCCGCTGCTCGCGGTGAAGCGGGGCGAGGTCCCCTGGGCCGAGGTCGAGAGGTGGATGTCCCGGCTGGGCACGGAGACGGAACAGGCCCTGCACCACACCCCGCTCCCGCCCGGCCCGGACGAGGCACGGGTGGCCGACTTCCTCCACCGAACCCGCCGGGCCTCGGCGTACGGCGCACCCGCCGCCGCGGCACCGGACCTGCGATGACCCCGGCTTCCGCGCCCGGGCGTGCGAGGTGCGGCGCCGCCGTCCCGTTCCGGTGGGTGACGTCTCCTGGCCGCTGCCGCTCGCTCAGCCCGCCAGGCGGGCCCGGACCACGAAGTCGTGCAGGGCGTCGTACGCGGTGGGCGCGTCGGGCAGGGACGAGGTGGACTGGGCCTCGTCGAGTTCGGCGTGCAGCCGCTCCACGTCGGCCTCCACGCGCGCGTGCGGGACGGTGGCGCTGCCGTGCTCCCGCTCCGCCTTGGCGGCCATCAGCTCGGGCAGATAGCCGGGGGCGTCGAGCTGCTCCAGGAGCGTGGGCAGGTGGGCCTGGACCTCGCCGCTGCGCATGAGGTGGACGCCGGTGAGCAGTACCCGGAACGTGTAGAGCAGCGGCTTGAGTTCGCCGGTCTTCTCGAACAGCCGCCACTGGGTCACCGCGAACCCCCGGTAGTGGTGGGCGTGGTGGCTGGTGAGGACGCCGGGGGCGAGCGCGGCCAGCTCCCGGTGCGCGTCCCCGGTGTGCACGACCAGCGGCGAGAGCAGCTGCTCCAGCACATAGCCGTTGCGGCGCAGCATCAGCCGTACGAACTTGCGCAGATCGTGGGTGACGAGGTCCAGCTCGACGCCGTAGCGCACCCAGGCCCGGGAGCGGGTCTCCTCCGGCTCGCGCAGTCCGACGAGGTCGGCCGCCGGGAGCAGATGGACGCCCCGCAGGTCCACGTCCGAGTCCTGCGAGGGGAAGCCGTACAGATGGGCTCCGGAGACGGTCGCGAACAGCAGGGGGTCGGGCTGCTCCGCGACCACGGGCTTCAGGTCGATGTCGAGGTCGTCGATCATGGGGCTAAGCGTCCCAGAGCGTACCCAGCGCCGACAGATCACCCCGGTACTCGATCCGCTCGGTCCACTCGGCCGGCCAGGCCCCCTCGCCCAGCCACGCGCCCGCGAAGGCGCCGGTGAGGGAGGCGATGGAGTCGGAGTCACCGGAGGAGCAGGCGGCCCGGCGCAGGGCGGTGACGGGCTCGTCGGGGAAGAGCAGGAAGCACAGCAGCCCGGTGGCGAGGGCCTCCTCGGCGATCCAGCCCGCGCCGGTGGCCAGGCACGGGTCGCTCTCCGGGGAGACGGTCCGCACGGCCTCCTGGAGCCGGTCGAGGACCGCCAGGCACTCGTCCCAGCCGCGCGCGATGAAGTGCTCGGGGGTGGGGTCCTGGGCGCGGGTCCACAGGTCGCCGAGCCAGGTGTGGTCGTAGTGGGTGCGGTGGTCGAGGGCGTACGAGCGCAGTCGGCCGACCAGTCCCGTCGGGTCGGCGCCCTGGGCGAGCAGGTGAACCGCCCGGGCGGTGAGGTCCGAGGCGGCGAGCGCGGTGGGGTGGCCGTGGGTGAGCGCGGACTGCAACTGGGCGGCGCCGGCGCGCTGTTCGTCGCTCAGGCCGGGGGCGAGCCCGACGGGGGCGACCCGCATGTTGGCCCCGCAGCCCTTGGAGCCGACCTGACTGGCGTCCTGCCAGGCGCGGCCCTCCTCCTTCAGCAGGGCGCACGCGGTCAGGCAGGTGCGGCCCGGGGCGCGGTTGTTCTCCGGCGAGTCGTACCAGTCCACGAACTCCTCGCGCAGCGGCCGCTCCAGCCGCTTGGGCGCGAGATACCCGCGCCCCATGGCCGTCCCGAGCGCGCGCCCGACGGCGAGGGTCATCTGGGTGTCGTCGGAGACGAAGGCGCGCCGCGGCAGCTCCATCTCCCGCCAGGGCCCGCACTTGGCGAGGATCGACGGTACGTCGTTGAACTCGGTCGGGAAGCCGAGGGCGTCCCCGAGGGCGAGGCCCAGGAGTGCCCCGGTGGCGGCGCGCTTGGACATAGGATCACCATTCCCCTTTATCGTCACCATGACAATAAAGGGGGATGGTGATCGCGGCAAGGCGTTTTGTACGTCGGCTAAGAGGTCGACTTGTACGTCGGCTAGAGGTCGACTTCCTTCATCAGCATCCCGACCTCGGTGTTGGACAGGCGCCGCAGCCAGCCCGACTTCTGGTCGCCGAGGGTGATCGGACCGAAGGCGGTGCGAACCAGCTTCTCGACCGGGAAACCGGCCTCCGCGAGCATGCGCCGCACGATGTGCTTGCGACCCTCGTGCAGGGTCACCTCGACCAGGTAGTTCTTGCCGGTCTGCTCCACGACCCGGAAGTGGTCCGCGCGCGCGTAACCGTCCTCCAGCTGGATGCCGTCCTTCAGGCGCTTGCCCAGGTCGCGCGGGATCGGGCCGACGATCGCCGCGAGGTAGGTCTTCTTCACGCCGTACTTGGGGTGGGTCAGGCGGTGCGCCAGCTCACCGTGGTTGGTGAGGAGGATGACGCCCTCGGTCTCGGTGTCCAGCCGGCCCACGTGGAACAGCCGCGTCTCGCGGTTGGTGACGTAGTCCCCGAGGCACTGCCGCCCCTCGGGGTCCTCCATGGTGGACACCACGCCCGCGGGCTTGTTCAGCGAGAAGAACTGGTACGACTGCGTCGCGACCGTCAGGCCGTCGACCTTGACCTCGTCCTTCTCCGGGTCGACCCGGCGGCCCTGCTCCAGGACGATCTCGCCGTTGACCTCCACGCGCGCCTGCTCGATCAGCTCCTCGCAGGCCCGCCGCGAGCCGTAGCCGGCGCGCGCGAGGACCTTCTGCAGCCGCTCGCCCTCCTGCTCGGCGCCAGGGAAGGTCTTGGGCAGCTTGATGTCCTGCTTGCCCGCGTAGCGCTCCCGGTTGCGCTCCTCGGCGCGCGCCTCGTACTCACGCGAGCGCGCGGGGGCCGTACGGCCGCGCCCGCCGCCCTGCTGGGGCTGCTTGGGGCCGCCCTTGGCGCCACCGCGGGCCGCGCCGCCGCGCCCGGACTTGGGGCCCTCCTTCGAGGCGGCCGGGCCCACGTCGTAGCGGCGCTCCTCGGGGCGGGGCTTGCGGGGACGGCCCTGCCCCTGCCGCTCGTCCCGGTTGTTGCCGGCGCCGCGGTGGTTACCGCGCCCGCCGCTGTTCCTGCCGCTGCCGCTGCTTCGCATCAAGGTTTCCGTCTTAGTCGTCTGCGTCCTGAGCACCGGGCGCGTCGGGCGCGTCCGGGTCGAACGACGGGACTCCCTCCTGGGTCTCGGCCTCGATCGCCTCCGCCTCCGGGAGGAAGGGCGCGAGCTCCGGAAGCTCGTCCAGGCCACGCAGGCCCATCCGCTCCAGGAAGTAGTTCGTCGTCCTGTACAGGATCGCACCTGTTTCGGGTTCCGTGCCCGCCTCCTCGACCAGACCCCGTTGCAGCAGGGTGCGCATCACACCGTCGCAGTTGACCCCGCGTACGGCGGAGACGCGGCTGCGGCTGACCGGCTGGCGGTAGGCGACGACCGCGAGGGTCTCCAGCGCGGCCTGGGTGAGCCGGGCGGTCTGGCCGTCCAGGACCAGCCGCTCGACGGCGGGCGCGTACTCGGCCCGGGTGTAGAAGCGCCAGCCGCCCGCGACGAACCGCAGCTCGAAGCCGCGGCGCTGCACGGTGTACTCGTCGGCCAGCTCCCGCAGTGCGTCCGCGACCTGCCGTTTCGGCCGCTCCAGCAGCTTGGCCAGGTGCTCCTCGGTCGCGGGCTCGTCCACGACCATGAGCATCGCCTCCAGGGCGGGCTTGAGGTCGAGGTCGGCGGCGCCGCGCAGCCCCGGGGGGAGCTCTGTGGTCTCGCTCATGCCTTCTTCTCCTCCTTGGGCTGCTCGGGCGGCCGGTCGAACTCGTCGGTGACCATCGGTGCGGTGTCGGTGTCCCCGCCGGTCCAGCGCACGAGCAGCTCCCCGAGCGCGGTTTCCTGCTCCAGGGCGACGGCCTTCTCGCGGTACAGCTCCAGCAGGGCGAGGAACCGGGCCACGACGGTGAGGGTGTCGTCGGTGTCCTCCACCAGCGCCCGGAAGCTGGCCTCGCCCAGCTCCTTCAGCCGCGCGACCACGATTCCGGCCTGTTCCTGCACGCTGACCAGCGGGGCGTGGATGTGGTCGACGTAGACCTGCGGCTTGGGCCTGGGCTGCATCGCCTTGACCGCGAGCCTGGCGAACCCCTCGGGTCCGATGCTGATGACGACCTCGGGCAGCAGCTCGGCGTGGTGCGGTTCCAGGCCGACGGTACGGGGCCAACGCCGGGCTTCCTCGTCGAGCCGCCGGTTGAAGATGTCCGCGATCTGCTTGTACGCGCGGTACTGCAGCAGCCGGGCGAACAGCAGGTCGCGCGCCTCCAGCAGCGCCAGGTCGGCCTCGTCCTCGACCTCGGCGGTGGGCAGCAGCCGGGCCGCCTTCAGGTCGAGCAGCGTGGCCGCGACGACAAGGAACTCCGTGGTCTGATCCAGGTCCCAGTCGGGCCCCATGGCCCGGATGTGCGCCATGAACTCGTCGGTGACCTTGGAGAGGGCGACCTCCGTGACGTCCAGCTTGTGCTTGGAGATCAGCTGGAGGAGCAGATCGAAGGGCCCCTCGAAGTTGGCGAGCCGCACCTTGAAGACCCCGTCGGCGGAGCCTTGGGACTCCCCGCTCCCTCCGGGTCCAACGGCCGCGGGCGCTGCGGAGCCGACGGCCACGGGCGCTACCGGCTCGTCGACTACGGGAGCTTCGGCCTCGGCGACTGCGGGAGCTTCCGGCTCGGCGACCGCGAATGCCTCCGGCTCGGGGGCCGCCAGCGCGTCTGGCCCGGCGGGCACGGACCCTTCGAAGTCGGCAGCCACGGGCGTTACCGGCTTGCCGATTGCGGGAGCTACGGGCTCGGCGACCGCGAAAGC
This sequence comes from Streptomyces sp. NPDC001093, assembly GCF_040298985.1. Classification (NCBI taxonomy): domain Bacteria; kingdom Bacillati; phylum Actinomycetota; class Actinomycetes; order Kitasatosporales; family Streptomycetaceae; genus Streptomyces; species Streptomyces sp. NPDC001093. The sequence continues at coordinate 52,466 of NZ_JBEPBF010000045.1, forward strand.
TTCCGGCTCGGGGCCCGCCGGCGCTTCCGGCCCGGCGGGCGCGGGCCCTTCCGAGTCGACAGCTGCGGGCGCTTGCGGTTCGCCGGCTGCGGGAGCTTTGGGCCCGGCGGGCGCGGACCCTTCGGTGTCGGCAGCCACGGGCCCTTCCGGCTCGCCTGCTGCGGGAGCCTCGGGCTCGACGACCGCGAATGCCTCCGGCACGGGGGCCGCCAGCACGTCTGGCCCGGCGGGCGCGGACCCTTCGAAGTCGGCAGCCGCGGGCGTTACCGGCTTGCCGATTGCGGGAGCTACGGGCTCGGCGACCGCGAAAGCTTCCGGCTCGGGGCCCGCCGGCGCTTCCAATCCGGCGGGCGCGGGCCCTTCCGAGTCGACAGCTGCGGGCGCTTGCGGTTCGCCGACTGCGGGAGCTTTGGGCTCGGCGGGCGCGGATCCTTCGGTGTCGGCAGCCACGGGCCCTTCCGGCTCGCCTGCTGCGGGAGCTTCGGGCTCGACGACCGCCCATGCCTCCGGCTCGGGGCCCGCCGGCGCTTCCGGCCCGGCGGGCGCGGACCCTTCGAAGTCGGCAGCTGCGGGCGCTTCCGGCTCGGCGGCTGTCGGTTCTTCGGACGGCGCGGGCGCCGGTTCCTCGGGTGGGGTGGCCACGGGTGTCTCTGCCCGCAGGTCGTCGTGCCCGTCGGTCTGCGCCGGAACCCCGGTCTCAGGCACCGGCTCGCTCTGCGACTCAACCGGCGCAGCCACCGGCGGGACCCCCGGACCCCGCCCCAGCGCACGCCGGCGGCCGGCGCCGGTGCCGGGGAGGGGAACGTCGTTCGAGGTCATAGCCCCCGCAGGCTACCCCTACCGCCCCCGCAGACGGCGTACGAGGATGCTCGCGTCCCCGCGGGACTCCAGGTCGGCCAGGACCACGGCCACCGCCTCGCGGACGATGCGCCCGCGGTCGACCGCCAGTCCGTGCTCGCCGCGGAGCACCAGACGGGCGTGCTCGAGGTCCATCAGCTCCTCGGCCGACACATACACCGTGATCTTCTCGTCGTGCCGCTCGCGGCCGCTGGGCCGCCGCGACGCCGCCCGCCCCCGCTTCCGCGGCGCCGCGCCGGAGGATGCGCCAGAACCTTCCTGCGCCGCCTGCCGGCGCGCCGGGCGGGTGCGGGACTCGCCGGCCCCGTCCTGCTCGGCCTCCGCCGCGACATGCTCCGCGCCCTCGCCGTCACCGCCCTGGACCGGCACCGACTGCGGTGCGTCCTCGGCGGCGGCCACGTCGTCGCTCTCCCCCGCGGGAGCCGGCACCCGGGCCTCACCACCCGCCGCACGCCGAGGAGTCGACGGCTGAAGCGCCATCCCCCCTGTCGTACGGAAGAGTTCGTCGGCCCCGGGCAGACTCACTCGGCGTGACACCGGGCGAGCACCTCCCTGGCGAGCTGGCGATAGGCGGCCGCACCGACGGAGTTGGAGGCGTAGGTGGTGATCGGCTCACCGGCGACCGTGGTCTCCGGGAAGCGGACCGTGCGGCCGATGACCGTGTGGTAGACGTGGTCGTCGAACGCCTCGACCACACGGGCCAGGACCTCACGGCTGTGGACCGTGCGCGAGTCGTACATCGTCGCGAGGATGCCGTCCAGTTCGAGCTCGGGGTTGAGCCGTTCCTGGACCTTCTCGATGGTCTCGGTCAGCAGGGCCACACCGCGCAGGGCGAAGAACTCGCACTCCAGCGGCACGATCACCTTGTGAGCGGCCGTCAGGGCGTTGACGGTGAGCAGGCCGAGCGAGGGCTGGCAGTCGATCACGATGTAGTCGTAGTCGGGCATCAGCGGCTTCAGGGCGCGCTGCAGCGTCGACTCGCGGGCGACCTCGGAGACCAGCTGGACCTCGGCGGCCGACAGGTCGATGTTGGAGGGCAGCAGGTCCATGTTGGGGACCGCCGTCTTCAGCAGGACCTCGTCCGCGGACATGCCCCGCTCCATGAGCAGGTTGTAGACCGTCAGGTCGAGTTCCATCGGGTTGACACCGAGTCCCACCGACAGCGCGCCCTGCGGGTCGAAGTCCACGAGCAGCACGCGTCGGCCGTACTCCGCGAGCGCGGCACCCAGGTTGATGGTCGACGTCGTCTTGCCGACGCCGCCCTTCTGGTTGCACATCGCGATGATCTTCGCGGGGCCGTGGTCGGTCAGCGGGCCCGGGATCGGGAAGTACGGCAGCGGGCGTCCGGTCGGACCGACGCGCTCACGGCGCTGACGGGCAGCGTCGGGCGCGAGCGTGGCCGCGTACTCCGGGTCCGGCTCGTATTCGGCGTCGGGGTCGTAGAAGTGCCCCTCGGGCAGTTCGTCGTAGTCGGCGAAGTGGTTGTGGGGCGCGCCACTTCCGTCGCCGGCCATGGCGTTCACGTGATGGCCATCCATGCTCTGGTGTGCTGTCCCGGTCACCTGCGGACCGGAACTCTGGTGGGCTGCGAAGGTGCGCACAGCTACGGAGCCGACAGCCTCGAATCCCGCGGGGCCCTGGCCCCGGACCGGCATTCCTGGTTGACCACCCCCGGGAGAAAATGTCGACTCATTCACAAGTCGTCTTACCTCCTTGGTGACCAGGAAACTTCTAGACAAGGTCAGCGTGGCACCATGCCGACGGTTGGCGACTCTATGGCGTGTCGGCGGTCCGCAGCAACACAATCCGCCGGACCCGGCAGGATGTGTCGGCAATGAAACATCTCGCTGTCAAGGGCGTACGGCCGTCGCACAGCAGGTTTCACCGGTGTACGAATCGGTCGAAGGGTTGCGTTCGAGGCGAGTTGACCAAGAGTCGCCAAGTGACCATACACACATCCGGCCGGACCTTGTCGGGCAAGGTCCGGCCGGGTGCGCACCGTTGACGAGTCGTGTTGACGAATCGCCTTTTACATCAGCCGAGCAGGGTCTCCAGCTCCACGTGCTCCAGGCCGTGGGCCTCGGCGACCTCCTTGTAAACGACCTTGCCCTCATGGGTGTTGAGACCCTTGGCGAGCGCGGCGTCGCGGCGCAGCGCCTCGACCCAGCCGTTGTTGGCGAGGGAGACGATGTAGGGCAGCGTCGCGTTGGTGAGGGCGTTGGTGGAGGTGTTGGGCACCGCGCCGGGCATGTTGGCGACGCAGTAGAAGACCGAGTTGTGCACCTGGAAGGTCGGCTCGGCGTGCGTGGTGGGGTGGGAGTCCTCGAAGCAGCCGCCCTGGTCGATCGCGATGTCGACAAGGACACTTCCGGGCTTCATGCGGGCCACCAGCTCGTTGGTGACCAGCTTCGGGGCCTTGGCGCCCGGGATGAGGACCGCGCCGATGACGAGGTCGGCGTCGAGGACGGCCTTCTCCAGCTCGAAGGAGTTGGACATGATCGCCTTGACCTTCGTACCGAAGATCTTGTCGGCCTCGCGCAGCTTGTTGATGTCGCGGTCGAGCAGGGTCACGTCGAAGCCCATGCCGACGGCGACCTGGGTGGCGTTCCAGCCGGAGACGCCGCCGCCGATGACGACGCACTTGGCCGGGGTCACGCCCGGGACGCCGCCCGGCAGCACGCCACGGCCGCCGGCCGCGCGCATCAGGTGGTAGGCGCCGACCTGCGGGGCCAGGCGGCCCGCGACCTCGGACATCGGGGCGAGCAGCGGCAGCGCGCGGTTCGGCAGCTCGACGGTCTCGTAGGCGATGGCCGTGGTGCCGGACTCGATGAGCGCGTCCGTGCACTCCTTGGAGGCGGCCAGGTGCAGGTAGGTGAAGAGGATCTGGTCCTTGCGGAGACGGTGGTACTCCTCCGCGATGGGCTCCTTGACCTTCAGCAGCAGGTCGGCGGTGGCCCACACCTCGTCGGCGGTGTCGAGGATCGCGGCACCGGCGGAGACGTACTCCTCGTCCGTGATGGAGGAGCCGAGGCCGGCGCCCCGCTCGATGACGACCTGGTGCCCGTTGCGCACCAGCTCGTGCACACCGGCGGGGGTGATGGCCACCCGGAACTCGTTGTTCTTGACCTCGCGGGGGATGCCGACCTTCACGTCGATCACGGTCCTTGGCTCAGAGGGTATGGGGGGTGCGTTACATGACATACCCAGGCATGCGGGGCACACCGGGAGACACCGCAGGAGAACGTGCGGCAGAGCCAGTTTAATGAAGGCGTTCCGCGTGTCTAGCCTTTCATTGCATCAATCTTCGCTGGATGCACTACGGATTTCGCAGGCTTCAACGTCCTGTTTGGGGCTTGTCCCGTCGTCCGGGGTCTCCTCGTCCAGCATGCGCCCGGCCGCCGCGCGGTGCAGACGGGCCGCGGTCGGGTCACCCAGGTGCTCCAGCGTGTCGGCGAGCCGGAGCTGCAGCGCGGCCTGCAACCGGATGTCGTCGGCGCGCCGTGCCCACTCCACCGCCTCCTGGCAGGTGCGCAGGGACTCCTCGAAGCGTCCCGCGTACTCCTGCACCCGGGCCAGCTCGCTCAACGCCCGCGCGTGGGCGGCCACATCGCCGCTCCGGCGGTAGCCGGCGACGGCGGCCCGCCAGTTCCGCAGGGCCTCGCCGTAGCGGCCCGCATACGTGTGGGCCGTGGCGATCCGGCCGTACAGCCGGGCGGCCTGTTCGCGCTCCCCGCGGGCCAGCCGTTCGGCCAGGGCCCGGCCGAACCAGTCCGCGGCCCGGTCGTGATCCGCGAGCTCCTGGTAGGCACCACCTACGGATTCCATCGCGCGACCGATCGCGTACGGGTCATTTGCTCTGCGCCCGGCGTCCAGAGCCGACCGATACCGTGCCAGCGCGTCCTGGGTACGGCCGGTCTGCGCGTCCACGTCGCCCAGGTTCAGCAGGGCCGCGGCCTGCTCCCGGGCCAGCCCGCGCCGCTCGGCGACATCGAGGACCAGGCTGTGCACCTCGTACAGGTCGTGCGCGGCGGACTGCGTGCCGACGTGCGCCACCATGGCCCTGACCAGCTGGGACATCAGCCGCCGGGCGAGGGTGTCCAGCTCGCCGTCGGCCACCGCCAGACGTGCGGACGCCAGCAGGGCGGGACGCCGGATGCGCAGCCAGTCGGCGGCCGCCCTGGGGGTGGGGAAGCGCACCTCGTGGGGCATCGCGTTCAGCTTCTCCCGGGCCTGCGGGCTGTCCGTCTCGGTGATCGCCCGGCAGGCCTGCAGCAGCCGTACGGTCCGCTCCAGCATCCGGGCCCGGGCCAGCTGCAGCTCCGCGGGGCGCTCCTGGGCCTGGGCGTAGGCGCGCAGCAGCGGGTGCAGGCAGCCGGGGACGTCGTACTGGGGCAGCGGCGAGTGCACCGCGCGCAGCAGGCCGAGGGCGACGAGGTCGTCCAGGACGGCGCGGGCGGCGCTGACCGAGCAGCCGGCGAGGGATGAGGCGGTGTGCGGGTCGATCAGGCCGGCCGGGGCGAGGGAGAGCAGCGGCAGCAGCCGGGCGGCCGGGCCGGGCAGCTCGCTGTGGACGTGCCGGAGGACGCGGGCCAGCGGGCTGCCGTCCGGGCCGTCCTCGGCGGCCGTGTGCAGCCGTTTGGCGAGGTCGGAGACGGCGGCCTTGGGGCGGGCGGCGAGCCAGCCGCCGGCCAGGACGAGCGCGGCGGGATGACCCTGGCAGGCCTCCACCAGGCTCTCGGCGGAGCGCGGGTCGACCGTGATGCGGACGGTGCCGGTGTAGCGGGTGAGGAGTTCGACCGCCGACTTGGTGTCCAGGCCGCCGAGCGTGCAGGGGCGGACGTCCGCGATGCCGGTGAGCGGGCCCGAGGAGACGGCCACCACCAGGCAGTCCGGGGCCTCCGGGAGCAGCGCGTCGACCTGCTCGGCGCCGGCCGCGTCGTCCAGGAGCAGCAGGGTGCGGCGGTCGGCGAGGGCGGTGCGCAGCGCCTGGGTGAGGTCGTCCTCGGCGGCGCCGGCCGGGGCGGGCAGCTCCAGCGCGCCGAGCAGTTCGCGGGCGGCGCGCCCGATGGGGACGGGGGTGCCGTCGGGCTCGCTGAGCCGGGCCCGCAGCACCCCGTCCGGGTAACGGTCTGCGACCTGTCGTACGAGTTCCTCGGCCAGGGCGGTCCGGCCGGAGCCGGGGCGTCCCGCGATCAGCAGCACGCGCGCGCGTGGCGCCTTGCGGCCGGAGAGGGTGTCCAGGCCGGCGCGCTCGATGTCGGCGCGCAGCTCCTTCAACTCCCTTGTACGGCCCAGGAAATGGTCTTGTGTGCCCTCGTGCGCCGCCAGTCGCACGCCGCCTGTGTGCACCACCTGATCCGTCACGGGCCACACTCCCGTCCCACCGCACGCGCAAGCCCGCCGGATCTTCCGCTGCGGGCGTGCAAGAGCCTAGTTCACGCTCCGCGAGGCGCCGTGACGAGCGCGACGGACAGATCCCCTGATCGGATCAGGCGATCGTCACACCAGTACGCCGACCGGGTGCGGTTCGGGGCGGCGCGTGCGCTCAGGACCGGAAGGGCCGGGCGGGCCAGGGTGCGTCGGCCGGGCGGAGTGCGTCGAGGCCGTCGCCACCGCGCGCGGCCACCAGGGAGAGGACACCGACGACCAGGCAGTTGTTGTGCACATCACCGGCCAGGACCCGGCGCACCAGCTCCTCGACCGGCACGCGCGCGTGCTCCATGTCGGTCTCCTCGTGCTCCGCCTCGAAGCGCTCGCCCTCGGCCTCGGACAGATCGCGGGCGAGGAAGATCCGTACGGCCTCGTCGCAGCCGCCGGGCGTGGTGTAGACGTCGGTCAGCACCCGCCAGTCCTCGGCCTTGACGTGCGCCTCCTCGTACAGCTCGCGCTGGGCGGCGTGCAGCGGGTTCTCGCCGGGCACGTCGAGCAGGCCGGCCGGGATCTCCCACAGCTTGTGCCGCACCGGGTGGCGGTACTGGTTGATCAGCAGCACCCGGTCCTCCTCGTCCAGGGCGAGGACGGCGACCGAGCCGGGGTGGACCTGGTAGTCGCGGCGGGCCACCGAGCCGTCGGGCATGACCACGTCGTCCGTGCGGACGGAGGTCTTGTTGCCCGTGAAGGGGGTCTGCGTCGCCCGGATCTCCCACTCCTCGGGAGTGTCCTTGATCGTCATGCTGTCCTTCCCCACGTGCGCCAGCGGCCGGGACGCGGTCCTCTTGAACGAGCGCGCCCCGGCCACCGTACAACCCTTGTGTTACTTCGCGATCTTCCGCTCGACCGCGGCCTTCACCAGGCCCGCGAACAGCGGGTGCGGGCGCGTCGGCCGCGAGCGCAGCTCCGGGTGGGCCTGCGTGGCGACGAGGTAGGGGTGGACGTCACGCGGGTACTCCACGTACTCCACGAGCTTGCCGTCCGGCGAGGTGCCCGAGAAGAGGATGCCGGCCTTCTTCTCCAGCTCCGCGCGGTAGGCGTTGTTGACCTCGTAGCGGTGGCGGTGCCGCTCCTCGACGTACTCCTTGCCGTCGTACACCTCGCGCACGATCGAGCCCTCGGCGAGCTTCGCCGGGTACATGCCGAGGCGCATGGTGCCGCCCATGTCGCCCTCGCCGGCGACGATGTCCAGCTGCTCGGCCATGGTGGAGATGACCGGGTGGCCGGTGGCCGGGTCGAACTCGGTGGAGTTGGCGTCCGGGATGTCGGCCAGGTTGCGCGCGGCCTCGATCACGATGCACTGCAGGCCCAGGCAGAGGCCCAGCAGCGGGATCCTGTTCTCGCGGGCGTAGCGGATCGCACCGACCTTGCCCTGCACACCGCGGTCGCCGAAGCCACCCGGGATGCAGATGCCGTCGACGTCGCCGAGCTGGGCCTTGGCGCCGGCCGGGGTCTTGCAGTCGTCCGAGGTGACCCACTTGATCTTCACACGGGCGCGGTTGGCGAAGCCGCCGGCGCGCAGCGCCTCGGTGACCGACAGGTAGGCGTCCGGCAGGTCGATGTACTTGCCGACCAGCGCGAGGGTGATCTCGTGGTCGGGGTTGTGGACGCGGTCCAGCAGGTCGTCCCAGGTCGTCCAGTCGACGTCACGGAACGGCAGGTCGAGCTTGCGCACGACGTAGGCGTCCAGGCCCTCGGAGTGCACGACCTTCGGGATGTCGTAGATCGAGCGGGCGTCGGGGCAGGCGACCACGGCGGCCTCGTCGACGTCGCACATCAGCGAGATCTTCCGCTTGATCGCGGTCGGGACCTCGCGGTCGCAGCGCAGCACGATCGCGTCGGGCTGGATACCGATGTTGCGCAGCGCGGCGACGGAGTGCTGGGTGGGCTTGGTCTTCAGCTCGCCGGAGGGGCCGATGTACGGCAGCAGCGAGATGTGCACGACGAAGACGTTGTCCCGGCCGACCTCGTGGCGGACCTGGCGTACCGTCTCAAGGAAGGGGAGCGACTCGATGTCGCCGACCGTACCGCCGACCTCGGTGATGACGACGTCCACCTCGTCGGTGGCCATGCGCCGGATGCGGTGCTTGATCTCGTTCGTGATGTGCGGGATGACCTGCACCGTGTCGCCCAGGTACTCGCCGCGCCGCTCCTTGGCGATCACCGTCGAGTAGACCTGGCCTGTAGTGACATTGGCGGTGCCGTCCAGGTCACGGTCGAGGAAGCGCTCGTAGTGTCCGATGTCCAGGTCGGTCTCGGCGCCGTCGTTGGTGACGAACACCTCACCATGCTGGAAGGGGTTCATCGTGCCCGGGTCCACGTTCAGGTACGGGTCGAGCTTCTGCATCACGACGCGCAGGCCGCGAGCCTTGAGCAGCATGCCCAGGCTGGAGGCGGTGAGGCCCTTGCCGAGCGAGGAGGCGACACCCCCGGTGACGAAGATGTGCTTGGTCGTCGTAGATTTCGGCGGCATGGCCAAGAGGGGGCTCCCGTGGTCGCGGTCTGTCGTGCGGTACGGCGTCCGGCCCGGAAGCCGTGGTGCTTCCCGGCGGGGGGTGCCGTCGCTGCGGTTCGGGGGTTTCGGGCCCACCGGTCCACGGGCTACCAGGGTATCAGCGCCTGGAGCAGATGGCTTCCGGCCACGCTCCGCGCTCGCCCGGGTACGGGGTGGCCCCGTCACGCCGGAAGCAGGCCGGCCCGCTCGGCCGGGGACAGCCCGGTCGCCACAGCTGTCAGCACAGGCACGCGCAGGTCACATGGTTATCACCCGCTGCTCACCCGTTCGGCCCACACGGGTTGCCCCGAGGGACACGCAGATCATCTACGTGCGTCGTATCCTGCTCGGACACTCGCTGCCGAGCCCGGCCGGAACGACGGCACACCCCCGCCACCATCACCCGGAACAACGTGAGCGCGGCAGTTCGTTGAGCAAAGACTGTCGTATTGCCTCAGGGCTCGGCGGGCTGCTTTGCTTCACAGCTCAACGACGCATAACAACGACCCCTTGACCGCACTAGCGACAGCCCCCTGCGCGGGGGCGACGTGGCCGTTCGACTGGAGTTGCACGTGGCCGGGCGCATCGAAGATTACGCACTCATCGGAGACATGCAGACCGCAGCCCTGGTCTGCCGGGATGGCACGGTGGACTGGCTGTGCCTGCCCCGCTTCGACTCGCATGCCATCTTCGCCGGCCTGCTGGGCACCGAGGAGCACGGCTTCTGGCGGCTCGGCCCGGCCTACGCGGCCGACTGCCAGCCGCCCACGGCCGCACGGCGGAGCTACCGCGGCGACTCGCTGATCCTGGAGTCGGAGTGGGACACCCCGCGCGGCACGGTCCGCGTGACCGATTTCATGCCCCCGCGTGAGGGCGCGCCCCAGCTGATCCGGATCGTGGAGGGCGTCACCGGCCGGGTGCCGATGCGCTCGGCGCTGCGGATGCGTTTCTCCTACGGCCGTGTCGTGCCCTGGGTGCACAAGCACGAGGGCCGTACGGTGGCGGTCGCCGGGCCCGACTCGGTGTGGTTCGACACCGAGGCCGAGACCTACGGGAAGTCGCTGACGACGTACGCCGACTTCACGGTCGCCCCCGGTGACCGGATCGCGTTCACCATCTCGTGGCAGCCCTCGCACAAGGAGCCCCCGGCGCTGCCGGAGCCGGAGGCCTCGCTGGAGGCGACGGAGGAGTTCTGGCGCGAGTGGGTCGAGCACTGTACGTACCACGGGCCGTACCGCGAGGCGGTGGTCCGCTCCCTGATCACCCTGAAGGCCCTGACGTACGCCCCCACGGGCGGCATCGTCGCGGCCCCGACGACCTCTCTCCCGGAGGACATCGGCGGGGTCCGCAACTGGGACTACCGCTACACCTGGCTGCGCGACGCCGCGATCACCCTGTCCTCCCTCCTGCGCACCGGCTACCGCGAGGAGGCCCGTGCCTGGCGCGAGTGGCTGCTGCGCGCGGTGGCCGGTGACCCGGACAACCTGCAGATCATGTACGGCATCGCCGGCGAGCGCGAGCTGGGCGAGGCCGAGCTGGACTGGCTGCCGGGCTACGAGAACTCGGCCCCGGTCCGGGTGGGCAACGGCGCGGCGCACCAGCTCCAGCTGGACGTGTACGGCGAGGTCACCGAGGCCCTGCACCTGGCGCACATGACGGGCCTGGCCCGCAACGACTACGCGGCCCTGCTCCAGCTGAAGCTGATCCGCTACCTGGAGGACCACTGGCAGGAGCCGGACGAGGGCATCTGGGAGGTGCGCGGCCCGCGCCGGCACTTCGTGCACTCCAAGGTGATGGCCTGGGTCGCGGTGGACCGCACCATCAAGCTGATCGAGTCCGGGGACGCGGACGGCCCGCTGGAGCGCTGGAAGGAACTGCGCGACGACATCCACCGGGACGTCTGCGAGAAGGGCTACGACAAGGAGCGCAACACCTTCACCCAGTCCTACGGCTCCCAGGAGCTGGACGCCTCGCTGCTGCTGATCCCGCAGATGGGCTTCCTGCCGCCGGACGACAAGCGGGTGATCGGCACGATCGAGGCGATCCAGCGCGAGCTGTCCACCCCGGACGGATTCATCCTGCGGTACCCGACGGAGGGCGCCCACGCGGGCGTCGACGGCCTGCCCGGCGACGAGGGCGCCTTCCTGGCCTGCTCGTTCTGGATGGCGGACGACCTGGCGATGATCGGCCGCGTCGACGAGGCCCGCAAGCTGTTCGAGCGGCTCCTCGCGCTGCGCAACGACCTCGGCCTGCTCGCCGAGGAGTGGGACCCCCGCCTGCAGCGCCAGGTCGGCAACTTCCCGCAGGCGTTCAGCCACGTGCCGCTGATCGACACGGCGCTGCGGCTGACGGCTTCGGGGGCGTACGGCGGCTGAGTAGGCTGTAACCGGACGGAACCCCTTTCCGGAAAGGGGGCGGCCATGGCTCCCCCTTCGAAGGCGCGCACGGCTCTCGCCGGGCTGCGGGAGGATCTGGCCGGGGAGGTGTTCGCCCCGGGGGACGCGGGCTACGACGACGCCCGTACGGTCTTCAACGCGATGATCGACCCACGCCCGGCGGTGATCGCCCAGTGCGCGGGCGTGACCGATGTCGTCCGGGCGGTGCGCTTCGCGCGGGAGCTGGATCTGAAGATCGCGGTGCGTGGCGGCGGGCAGAGCATGGCGGGGGCCCGGGTCGACGGCGCGCTGGCCGTGGATCTGCGCCGGATGCGCGGGGTGACCGTCGACCCGGCGGGCGAGGCGGTCCGGGTCGAGGGCGGGGCCACGACGAGCGACCTGGACTCGGCCACCCTGCCGTACGGCCTCGCGACCACCGGCTCCCGGGCCTCGGCCACCGGGGTCGCCGGGTACGTCCTGGGCGGCGGCACCGGCTGGCTGGACCGCGCGTTCGGTCTCGCCGTCGACAACCTCATCGGCGTCGAGCTGGTGACCGCCGACGCCGAGCAGGTGCACGCCAACGCCGACGAGAACCCCGAACTGTTCTGGGCGCTGCACGGCGGGGACGGCAACTTCGGCGTGGCCACCGCGCTCACCCTGGAACTGCACGAGCTGCCGGAGTTCTCGGTGGCACTGCTGCTGTGCCTGCCCGAGTTCGGCCCGGTCGTGGTCCGCACCTTCCGCGAGCTCGTCCGGACCGGTCCGGACGAGCTGGGCGGTGCCGTGCTGTACCTGGCGGGTCCGCCCGCGGAGTTCCCGCTCCTGTGCGGTGCCCTGCTGACGTACGTGGGCGGCGAGACCGCCCTGCGCAAGCTCGCCGAGCCGCTGCTGGCGCTGCCGCACGAGACGGAGGTCGTCGGCGCGCTGCCGTACGCGGACGTGCAGTGCCTGCTGGACCCCCCGTCCGGACTGCGGGGCGACTGGTCGGCCGAGTGCCTGACGGACCTGCCCGACGAGCTGGTGGGCGTCTTCCGCGCCCGCGCGGAGCGCATGCCCGTGGCGAACGGCAGCCGGCATGTGATCTTCCCGCTGGGCGGCGCGATCGCCGCCGGCCCCCGTGACCACCCGGTGCCGTACCGGGACGCGTCCTGGCTGGTGCACCCCTTCGCCTGCTGGGCGGACCCGGCCGACGACGGGCGGGCGACGGCCTGGGTGCGGGACGCGTGCGCCGACGTGCGGCCCTGGAGCACCGGTGACGTCTGCCTGGGCCTCGTCGGCGACGAGGGCCCCGAACGGGTGCGGGCGGGCCTCGGCGCCGGGAACCTGCTGCGGCTGGAGAAGGTGAAGCGCCGCTACGACCCCGACAACGTCTTCCGCTTCAACCACAACATCAAGCCCGTCTGACCGGGAGCTGTCCCGAGGGCGTTTACGCAGGTAGCGTCCGCTGCATGGACAGCCGTACGGACCACCGATCCGACACCCAGGGCGCCGGGATCACCGTTCAGCGGGCGCTGGAACTGCCGGGGTTGCGCAGCGGGCTGCCGGAGATCCTGGCGGGTGCCGACCGGCTGGGTCGCACGGTGCGCTGGGTGCACGCGGGCGAGGTGCCCAACATCGCCTCGCTGCTCAAGGGCGGCGAACTGCTGCTCACCACCGGCTACGGCCTCGGCACCCGCCCGGCCGAGCAGCGGGCGTTCGTGCGCACCCTCGCCGAGCGCGGGATCGCCGCCCTGGTGGTGGAGCTGGGCCCCCGTTTCAGCCGGCTGCCCGCGGCCCTGGTGGACACCGCCCGCGCCGCCGGGCTGCCGCTGGTCCAGCTGCACCGCGAGGTGCCGTTCGTGACGGTGACCGAGGAGATCCACACCGAGATCGTCAACGGCCACTACGCCCTGCTGCAGCGGGCCGAGGAGGTGCACCGGCGCTGCACCGAGGCGCTGCTGGGCGGCGGCGGGGTGCCGCAGGTGCTGGGCATCCTGGCGGACTTCGGCGGCAACCCGGTGTTCCTGGAGACGGCCGACGGCCGCCTGCTGTACGCCGCCGGGGAGGGGCCCGAGGGCGCGGACCCGCTGCAGGTGTGGGAGGGGCTGCGCGGCCCGCACAAGGGCGCGCCGCCGCCCGCCGGTTCGGTGCTGGTGGACGTGCCCGGCGGCGGCCCCGGTACGGCGGGTTCGGTGCGCGCCCGCCTGGTCCTGCTGCCGGTCCGCGCGCCGCTGGCCCCGGTGCACCGGATCGCCGCCGAGCGGGCCGCGGGCATCCTGGCGGTGGTGCTGATGCAGGCCCGGCAGGAGGAGGAGCTGGCCGCCCGCGGCCGCGGTGACTTCCTCACCGATCTCGCCGAGGGCCGGATCACCGCGGAGGACGCCCCGGCGCAGGCCCGGGTCCTGGGCTTCAAGCCCGGCGAGAGCCCGCTGCTGCCGGTGGTGATGCGCATCGGGGACTCCCTGTCCCCCGGCGGGGGTTGGGCGGTGCTGGCGAGGGCGGTCTCCGAGGAGCTGGCCGCGGTGGGTGTGCCGGTGCTGCTGGGCGTACGGCCGGTGGAGGGCCGGGTGCTGGTGCTGCTCGGGCTGCGCTCTGAGTCGGAGCGCTCGGCGGTCGCGGACCGGGTGGCGGCGGCGCTGCGGGCGGGCGTGGAGCGGGCCGGGATGCGCCGGCCGGGCTCGCCGCCGCCGGTCGTGGTGGTCGGCGTGGCGGGTGGCTGGGCGGCCGCGTCGGCGGGGCTCAGGCACGCGGCGGAGACCGCGACCGCGGCCCAGGGCCTGACCGACCGGCCCTGGTACGACGCCCGCCGCCTCGACATCGACCTGCTGCTGTGGCGGCTGCGCGACCACCCGGACCTCGCCGCGTTCGTGGACCGGGCGATCGGCCCGCTGCGCGAGCACGACAACCGGTCCAAGCCGCCGCTGCTGCCGACCCTGCAGACCTATCTGGCGCACGCCGGCCGCAAGGCGGAGACGGCGCGCGAGCTGCACCTCAACCGGCAGACGCTCTACAACCGGCTCGCCCGCATCGGGGAGTTGCTGGGCACCGACCTCGACGACCCGCAGACGGTCCTGGCGTTGAGCCTGGCGCTCCGGGCCCGCAGGCACGTGCCCTAGGCCAGCGGCCGGGGCTGCGTCAACTCGTCGTAGACGCTGAGCACTTGGGCGACCGTCTCGTCCTCGGTCGGCCAGCTGGCGGCCTGCCGCACCCCGCGTTCCCGCAGCTCCTCCCGGCGCTCCGGGTCCGCGAGGAGCCGTACGACGCTGGACGCGAGCGCCTCCGGGTCGCCGTACGGGACGAGTTCGGCCGCGTCGCCGACGAGGTCGGGGATGCCGCCGACCCGGGTCGCGACGAGCGGCACGCGCGCGTAGAGGGCCTCCTGGGCGAGGACGGACCTCGACTCCCAACTGCTCGTCACCAGGGCCAGATCGGCGGCGGCGAGCAGCTCGGGCACGTCCTCCCGGGTCCCGATGAGCCGCACCGGCAGTTCCTCGTCCTCGATCCGCCGCTGCAGCGCCGCCCGCAGCGGCCCCTCCCCGGCGATGACGACCAGCGGCAGCGGGTCGAGGTGCCGCCAGGCGCGGGCCGCGTCCAGCAGGACCTCGTAGCCGCGGTGCCGGTCCAGGGAGCCGACCGCGATGAGCAACGGGCGGCCGGTGGCGCCGAGTTCGGCGCGTACCTTGGGGCGCAGCCGGTCGGGGTCGTCCAGGACGACGGGCCGCCGCTGCCCCGGCAGGCCGACGGCGGCGAGCCGGGCGTCCCGCGCGCCCGTGCGCCGGGCCCGGTCCACCAGGTCGGAGCTGGTGCCGAGGACCACGGCCGCCGTCCGCACCACCCGCCGCTCCAGCAGCCGCAGCAGATGCGCCCGCGGGCCCTCCGCCTGTGCCCGGTTGTGCCAGGTGACGACCAGCGGGGTGGGCCGGCCGCCGAGCGCGAGGACGGCCCGGAAGGAGGCGTGCAGCCCGTGCGCGTGCACCAGGTCGGCGTGGGCGCACACCGTCCGCAGCGCGGCCACGGAGACGGGATCGCTGCTGCGCGGCACGTGCACGTGCTCGGCTCCGGCGCCGGTGAAGTCGTAGGCGCGGTCGGCCTCGACGGGGGCGCACACCGTGACCCGTACGCCCCTCGCCACGAGTCCCTCGGCCAGCGAACGCACGTGCGCGCTGCTGCCGGCGTTGCCTCCGCCCAGCACCTGCACGGTGCGCAGCGGCGACTGGCCGTGCGGTGCGTTGCTGCTCAGGGGGCTCACGGGGCCGGGGCTCCTGGTTCGGCGTGGGCGGTCACGAGGAAACGTACAGAAGGTAGCGGGCTCAGAGGGGCGGAAGGACGTACCCCGCGCGCCTCCCGCGCGGACCGTGTGCCCTCAAGCATGCCAGGGGGAACGGCGGTTACGGGAAATCGGGAGGGCGCACTCGGCAGCGGGCCGGGGCAATGCGCCGGAGCATGTCACCCACACGGGTGAAGAAGACCCTGGCGCGGGCGAACGCCGTGCGACCGCGTCCGGCGAGGTCGGACACTCACAGCGGCCGCGCCCACGCGCTGACCCGGTCCCCGTGGACGGCGGCGGCCACGACCGCGACGGCGTGCGCGAGCAGTCCCGCGCGCCGGTTGCCCGCCACCACGGCCGCCCCCAGCGCGGCGCCGAGC
>NZ_JBEPBF010000046.1:0-67463 GCF_040298985.1 Streptomyces sp. NPDC001093
CCCGTGCCGCGTCCGCCGCGAACCTGGTCGCCCGCCTGGGCGACCGTGCCGCCGGCTCCTACTACGACGCCGCGGCCCGCCGGTTCGTCGTCGGCATCACCGACCCGGCCGCGGCCGGCCAGGTCCGCAACGCCGGCGCCGTGCCCAGAACCGTGCGCTACTCCACGGCCCAACTCCGTGGCGCGCTCGGCACCTTGAAGCAGCGGGCCCGCATCGCGGGCACCGCCTGGGCGATCGACCCCCGTCAGGACAAGGTGGTCGTGACCGTCGACCCGACGGTCACCGGAGCGAAGCGCACCCGGCTGAACACCGTGGTCGACTCGCTCGGCGACAAGGTGGTCGTACGCCGGGCCGCCTCCGCGTTCAAGCCCTTCGTCGCGGGCGGCGACGCCATCTGGGGCAGCGGTGTCCGCTGCTCCCTCGGCTTCAACGTGACAGTGAACGGCGCGCCGTACTTCCTGACCGCCGGGCACTGCGGCAACGCTTCCTCGACCTGGTCCGACTCGCAGGGCGGCGGGGAGGTCGGCCAGACCGTCGACTCCCAGTTCCCCGGCACCGACTACGCCCTGGTCCAGTACGACGACGCGAACAGCGCCCCCTCGAGCGCCGTCGACCTCTACGACGGCAGCAGCCAGCAGATCACCCACGCCGCCGACGCCTACGTGGGCGAATCGGTCCAGCGCAGCGGCAGCACCTCGGGCGTCCACGGCGGGACGGTCAACGCACTGGACGCCACCGTGAACTACGCGGAGGGCACGGTCTCCGGGCTCATCGACACCGATGTGTGCGCCGAACCCGGCGACAGCGGCGGCGCGCTCTTCGACGGCGACGCGGCCATCGGGCTGACCTCGGGTGGCAGCGGTGACTGCACCTCCGGTGGTGAGACCTTCTTCCAGCCGGTGCCGGCGGCACTGAGCGCGGAGGGCGCGACCCTTCCATAGCCGGGCGCCCGCTCTTTCTCCGGCCGACCCGGAACACCTCAACCGGCCCTGTCACAGGTCCGGTTGAGGTTTCCTCCCGCAGCGTGACCGATGGACCGGCCAACGCCGGTCACCAGGTCATCACCAGGTCATCATGACCAGGCACGCACAGGCCGCATGCGGCTCGGCGGCATCACCGAAGCTGCGGCACGCCCACCGCCTCAGCCCAGCTCCCGCGCAGCCGGCCGCCGCCCCGGCCGGCTCGGAGGGACGGGGAAGAGCATGCAGCTGCTGGTGGCATGGGCGAGCAGGCGGTCCTCGGAATCCACCAGGTCGGCTTGTGCCAGGGCGGTGCGGCGGCCGTGGTTGAGGACGGTGCCGATGGCCCGGACCTTGCCGGTGTCGACCGTGATCGGCCGCAGGAACTTCACACTCAGGTCGAGCGAGGTGTATCCCGTGCCCGCCGGAAGCACGGACTGCACGGCACAGCCCGCCGCTGAGTCGAGGAGAGTGGCGTAGACCCCACCATGGACACTGCCGATGGGGTTGTAGTGCTCCTCGCCCGGTTCCAGGGCGAAAACGGCGCTGCCGAACTCAACCTGTTCCAGCGTGAATCCGAGGGTCGCGGCGATGGGCGGGGCGGGGAGGCGTCCGGACAGCACCCTGCGCAGGAAGTCGAGACCGCTCTCCTGGCCGACGGCGGCCGCAGAGATGCTCGGATCCTCCCAGTCGTACGTACGTGACCTCGTCATCGGCCTCTTCCTCCCCGCTGGCTTCACTCTCCGAAGCTAGCCAGTCGGACATCTGGCTGTCAATGCCGAAGCCAGCCTACGATGACCCCATGACCTGGCTGGAGACCAGTACGGAGAACTGCACGGTGCAGCGCACCCTCGACCTGATCGGCGAGAAGTGGTCGCTGCTGGTGTTGCGTGACGCCATGAACGGCGTACACCGTTTCGACGACTTCCGTCGGCACGTGGGACTGTCGGAGGCGGTGCTGGCGGACCGGCTGCGCAAACTGGTGGCCGCGGGGATCCTGGAGACCGTCCCGTACCGCGAGCCGGGACACCGCACTCGCCACGAGTACCGGATCACCCGGAAGGGCTGGGACCTGTGGCCCGTGATGATCGCCCTGAAGCAGTGGGGCGATCGCTACACCGCGGACCCGGAGGGGCCGCCGCTGGAAGTACGCCACCGTGACTGCGGCGAGCAGGTGGAAGCCGTGGTCATCTGCTCGGGCGAGCACGGGCCGCTCGTCCCACGACAGGCCTACACGCGCCCTGGTGCCTCCGCGCACGCCGTGACCTGAGGGACGCCGGCCGGTCCGGAAGGCGTCGGGGACGCCCCGCTCACAGCGCTTCCGGTGCCCCTCGGGGCCTGGACCGAGCGGGTGTCTTCCGGCGTGCCTGACGCTGTCGTGTGCCGGGCATCCGCGGGCGGCTCTTAGCCTCGGCGACATGCTGGGGCTTCCTGCTCATGTCCGTGCCTGCCTCTTCGACCTCGACGGGGTGCTCACGCAGACCGCGAAAGTGCACGCGGCGGCGTGGAAGGAGATGTTCGACGGCTACCTCCGCGAGCGTGCGACGCGTGAGGGGGCCGCGTTCGTGCCGTTCGACGCGGTCGGTGACTACGACGAGTACGTGGACGGGCGCCCCCGCGCGGACGGCGTGCGCACGTTCCTCGCCGCACGCGGGATCGAGCTGCCCGAGGGATCGCCGCAGGACCCGCCGGGGGCCGAGACCGTGAACGGGCTGGGCAACCGGAAGAACGAGCTGGTGCTGCGGAGGATCCGCGAGGACGGCGTGGAGCCGTACGAGGGCTCGGTCCGGTTCCTGCACGCCGTCCGGGCGGCCGGTCTGCGCTGCGCGGTGGTGTCGTCCAGCGCGAACTGCCGGGACGTCCTGGTGGCGGCCGGCATCGAGGACCTGTTCGACGAGCGGATCGACGCAGTGGTGGCGCGTGAGCGCCGGCTAAGGGGCAAGCCGGCTCCGGACACCTACCTGGAGGCGGCCCGAGGCCTGGCGACGGATCCGTACGAGGCAGCGGTGTTCGAGGACGCCCTGGCCGGCGTCGAGGCGGGCCGAGCGGGCCGGTTCGGTGTCGTCGTGGGGGTCGACAGGGTGGGCCAGGCGGAGCAGCTGCGGGCGCACGGCGCCGATGTGGTGGTCCGCGACCTGGGCGAACTCCTGGAGGCGCCGTGATCACCCATCCGAGCTTCACGGTCGAGCCGTGGTGCCTGCGCGAGACCGAGCTGAACCTGGACGTGCTCGCCCAGAGCGAGTCGGTGTTCGCCCTGTCCAACGGGCACATCGGATGGCGCGGCAACCTCGACGAGGGAGAACCGCACGGACTGCCCGGCGCGTACCTCAACGGCGTCTACGAGCAGCATCCGCTGCCGTACGCGGAAGCCGGCTACGGATATCCCGAGTCCGGCCAGACGATGATCAACGTCACCGACGGCAAGGTCATCCGGCTGCTCGTCGACGACCACCCGTGCGATCTGCGCTACGGCAGGCTGCGCGCGCACGAACGGGTGCTGGACTTCCGGTCCGGTGTGCTCAGCCGCAGCGCCCAGTGGACCTCGCCCGGCGGCCGCACGGTCCGGATCACCTCACGCCGCCTGGTGTCCTTCACCCAGCGGGCGGTGGCCGCGATCGTGTACGAGGTGGAGCCGATCGATGGGCCCACCACGGTGGCCGTACAGTCCGAGCTCGTCGCCAACGAACAACTGCCCCGCTTCGAGGGCGACCCACGTGTCGCCGCGGCGACCGAGTCGCCGCTGGTGCCCGAGGAGCACTTCGCGCAGGAGACCCGGCTGCGGCTCGTGCACTGCACCGGGGGCAGCGCACTGCGGGTGGCGGCGGCAGCCGACCATCTCGTCGACGGACCGGAGAGCACGAGCTGGACGGCGCAGAGCGAGCCCGATGTCAGCCGGCTGACGGTGACGGCGGACCTCGTGCCCGGACAGCCGTTGCGGCTGGTGAAGTTCGTGGCGTACGGCTGGTCGGGAGAGCGTTCGCTGCCGGCCGTGCACGATCAGGTGGACGGAGCGGTGGCGGCCGCGGTCAGCACCGGCTGGGAAGGGCTCGTCGCCGCGCAGCGGGCGTACCTGGACCGCTTCTGGGCCGGCGCGGACGTCGAGGTGGAGGGCGATGCGCAGATCCAGCAGGCGGTGCGGTTCGCCCTCTTCCATGTGCTCCAGGCGGCGGCCCGCGGCGAGAACCGGGCGATTCCCGCGAAGGGCCTGACCGGAACCGGTTACGACGGGCACTGCTTCTGGGACACCGAGTCCTACGTACTGCCCGTCCTGTCCTACACCGCGCCGGAGGCCGTGGCATCGGCACTGAGGTCGCGCCACCGGATGCTGCCGGCGGCGCGCGAACGCGCCCGTCAGCTGGGGCTCGCCGGAGCGGCGTTTCCCTGGCGGACGATCGACGGCGCCGAGTGCTCCGCCTACTGGCCGGCCGGGACCGCCGCCTTCCACGTCAACGCCGACATCGCCCTGGCCGCCGTACGGTACGTCATGGCGACCGGGGACGAGGACTTCGAGCGCGGCGAGGGACTCGACCTCCTCGTGGACACCGCCCGTCTGTGGCGGTCCCTCGGACACCACGACACGGAGGGCGTCTTCCACATCGACGGGGTCACCGGCCCCGACGAGTACAGCGCCATCGCCCGCGACAATCTGTACACCAACCTGATGGCCCGTCAGAACATGCTCGCCGCCGCGAACGTGGCCACGCGCCATCCGGAACGTGCCGAGGAGCTCGGTGTCGACGAGGAGGAGACCGCGGGGTGGCGGGACGCCGCGGCCCGCATGGCGGTGCCGTACAACGAGTCCCTGGGCGTGCACGAGCAGTCGGCCGGTTTCACCACGTTCCAGCACTGGGACTTCGAGGCGACCCCACCCGAGAACTACCCTCTGCTGCTGCACTACCCCTACTTCGACCTGTATCGCAGACAGGTGCTGAAGCAGGCCGACCTCGTCATGGCGATGATGGAGTGCCCGCACCTCTTCTCCGACGAGCAGAAGGCGCGCAACTTCGCCTACTACGAACCGCTGACCGTCCGGGACTCCTCCCTGTCGGCGTGCTGCCAGGCGGTGCTCGCGGTCGAGACCGGACATCTGCGGCTGGCCTACGCCTACCTGAGCGAGGCCGCGCTGATGGACCTGGACGACCTGGAGCACAACACCCGTGACGGGCTGCACATCGCCTCCCTCGCGGGCACGTGGATCGCCCTGGTCACGGGTTTCGGGGGCATGCGCCGGTACTTGGACGACGAGGGCAAGCCGGATCTGCTGTCGTTCGCACCGCGCCTGCCCGAAGCGCTGTCCCGGGTGGCCTTCACGGTGCTGGTGTGCGGCCGCAGACTGAAGGTGGACATCGGCCCGTCCCATGCTCGCTACCGCCTGCTGGAAGGCGAACCGATGACGTTGCTGCATCACGGCGAGCCGATGACCGTGACCGTCGACGCCCCGGTGGACCGCCCGTTGCCTCCCACGCCCGCCCGCCCCGAGCCGCAGCAGCCGCCGGGCCGACGTCCGGAGGGCCTTCCCGCGGGGGAGGAACGCCGGGCAGAGACCCAGGAGTAGCCGCAGCCGCGGGCAGGCGACCTGGGCGGGTTTCGACGACCTGAGCTGCCCGGAACGCCATGCCGCCAGCCCGCGATCTTGCCGTCAAGCGGCACGGTGACGTCGCGGCACCTGCGCGTCACCACCGGTCACCACGGTGTTACCAGGTCACGGGCGAACAGCGATAAAATGACCCGAATCGGTGCCCCGGCTTCCGGACCTGGGCTGCCGCTCGACCTGTACGACCTTGGGGAGCGGCACAGTGGCGAGGTCTCCTGAGGAACGCGGAGTCACGCACAGTGCTGGTGTGCGGGGCAGGCTGCTGCCCGTCCTGCCTGCTCTGCTGCTGTTCATCGGCCTGGTCGTCGGCCTCGCCACACCCCGCGACGTCAGGCCGGACGCCTTCCTCGCCTCGGCCATGGTTTCTGCCGCCGCGCTGCTGCCCCTGTGGGGGACGGTGCTCATCGGAGTGGGCGCGTGCGCCACCTTTCTCGGCTTGATGGTGGACTTCAACGGGCTGCGGGACGCGACCGCCTACTCCGAGCTGGCCACGCTCGCAGCGATTGCGGCATTCGCCGTCTTCTTCAACCGCCTGCTCGGCCGACGCGCCCATCAGCTGGTCCAGGTCCGCTCAGTGGCCGAGACCGCCCAGCTGGCGGTGCTCCATCCGGTACCGCGACACCTAGGGCACGTCACGCTCGAGAGCCTGTACCTGGCCGCCGCGGCGGAGGCCCGCATCGGTGGCGACCTGTACGAGGCGATCCACACCCCGCACGGCGTACGGCTGCTCATCGGCGACGTACGCGGCAAGGGACTGCTCGCGATCCAGACCGCCGCGACGCTGCTCAGCGCCTTCCGCGAGGCCGCCCACGACGCGCCCGACCTGCCCCACCTCGCGTGCCGCCTGGAGACGAGCATGAGCCGCTACGCTGCCCACTTCCCGGGGGTCCCGGGCTCGGAGGTCGCTGAACGTTTCATCACCGCTCTCCTTGCCGAGATCCCGGACGATGAACCGGTGGTCCGGATCGTCACCTGCGGCCACCCGCCCCCGCTGCTGCACCAAGGCGAGGTCCGGGAGCTGCAGCTCACTGCTCCCTCGCCGCCGCTCAACCTGGGCATGCTGATGGGCGACGGCTACCACGTCGATCTCGCCCCGTTCCACCCCGGGGACAAGCTCCTGCTGTACACCGACGGGGTCACCGAGACCCGCGACCGCTCGGGCGCCTTCTACCCCCTTGCCGAACGCATCCGCTCGTGGAGCGGCGAGTCACCCCACCAGATCCTCCACCACCTCCACCGCGACCTGATCGACTACAGCGGCGGTGAACTCGACGACGACATCGCCGCCCTCCTCGCCCAGCGGCACCCGAGCCGCTGAGCCCGAGGCCGGGCCCGGCACATCGGGCACAGAGCCCGGCTGTCAGGGAGAGGAAAAGCACACGTTCGTCAGGACGACGGCTGCGGTCAGCCGGCCGAGCCATGGGCTGACGGCATGGGCGCTCGGCAGGCCCGGCTCCGCGTGAAGCCTGGCAGCTCAGTGAACAGATAATCGGTTGCCTGTCGGCGATGGTGGTGGATGCAATGTCCGGCATGGTCACCCAGGTGCCCCCGCCGAGGCGAGACGAGAACGCATGAACACGCCACCATCTCCACCCGGAACGGAACGGACTGACGGATCATCCGTCCGGATCGGCGCTCTCGCTCCCTTGACCCGGCCTGGCTGGGTCGACGCGGGCCGACACCTGCTCGCTGGACTCGAGCTGGCCGTTCGCGACGTCAATGACGTCGGCGGCATCGCCGGAAGGCCCCTCGAGCTGGTGGTCCGAGACACCGGGGCTGACCCACAGAGGGCCGCGGCGGCCGTAGCCGAATTGGCTCGCCTGGGCGTGGCTGCCTTGGCGGGCGAGTATCACAGCGTCGTCGCTCGCGCCGCTGCCGCCAGGGCCGACGCGCTCGGCCTGCCGTTCCTCTGCTCGTCCGCGGTTCTCGACGCGCTCACCGAACAGCCGACCGAATGGGTCGCCCGCCTCGCCCCGGCCCAGTCTCACGGCTGGCAGATCTACGCGGACTTCCTCCTCGGGGCGGGCCACAACCGAATCGCCGTGGCAACCGAGCCGAGTGTCTACTGGGCATCCGGGGCCCGCATTCTGCGGGACTACCTCGCTCCACGCGGCGGCACCGTCATCGAACTCGACATGCGCGCGCTCGACCCCACAGCCGTGTGCGACGAACTCGTCGGCAGTCGCGCGACAGTCCTCCTTCTTCTGGTCGGCCACCCGGAGCCGGCGGTGTCGATCGTCAAGTCCGTCCGCCGCGACAGGCGCCTCGACGAGATCATGATCGGTGCTCCGGCCGGGCAACCGGAGTTCGCCGAATGGGCGACGTCGCTGGGCGACGACGGGGCCGCGATCCCGTTCTTGCGCTACCTCCCCGAGCACCTCAGCCCACTCGGTGCCCGAGTCGAGACGGCCCTGCGCGAGCGGCTGGCCGAACCGCCCTCCTTCGTCGCCTTCGAGGGCTACGACACGGTCGCCGTCCTCGCCGATGTGCTGCGTTCTCACGGTGTGGACCGGGCACGCACCGCCGAATCCTGGTCGCGTGTTGCAGTCGAAGGCACCCGCGGGCAGATCCAGTTCTCCCGCACGGCGGGCATCGGCGTTTGGCAATGGGCTTGGGCGCCGACCCAAGTCGTCGATCGGGATCCGGCGGAACCCGATCGCTTTCGCATCCTCCACGCCGGCTGAGAGGGCACGGAGGCCACGGCCCGCCCGGACCGAGCTGTTGGCGGCCCGCCTCGTGCCCCGGCCACGCCGGTGCCGCCGCGCACGCGTGGCACGCTCTGGTCCGCCCCGAGGGTGGTCGAGAAGCAGCGCAGGCACGCACGCCTCGCCCCGCGAGCCGGACGCGGGAGCACTCCGGGCGACTGCCTGCGGCCGGTCGGACGACGGCCTCGGGCCGGACAAGGCCCCCCGAGACCGCACGCGGTCGATGCTTTGCCTGATTCCTTCTCCCACTCCGGGACGCGTCCCGGCCAGGCCCGACGTGGAGGCAACCCTCGGGCAGATGAATACGAGGAGTGCAACGGCCATTGGCAGGCAGCGGCTGTTTGACGGGTCTTCACTACCGGTCGCCTGAAAGCCCCGACACGTGCCCCTACGCTCGTACCGCCTGATCAGAAAGGGCCTGATCAGTGGAGAACCTCCCCCGCCTCACCGCTCACCAAGGAGGTCCACCGTGTCCATGCTCTCCCGCGCCAAGCGCTCGCGCCGCGCTCTCTCCCTCGTCGCCGCCCTCCCCGCCGCCCTGGTCGGGGTCTGGGCCGCTGGCCCGGCCGCGCAGGCCGCCGCGCTGCCCACCCCCGACCACGTGGTCGTGGTGGTGTTCGAGAATCACTCCTACGAGCAGGTCATCGGCAGCACGAGCGCCCCGTACCTGAACAACACGCTGAAGGCCGGCGGCGGCAACCTCACCAACTCGTTCGCCATCACCCACCCCAGCCAGCCGAACTACCTGGACCTGTTCTCCGGGAACAACCAGGGCATCACCAACGACAACTGCTACACCCCGCAGTTCAGCAGCGCCGCGAACCTCGGCTCCGAGCTCATCGCCGCAGGCAAGACCTGGGGCAGCTACAACGAGGGCCTGCCCTCGGCGGGCTCCACGGTGTGCACCAACTCCGCCACCAAGTACGCCCGGAAGCACAATCCGTGGTTCGCCTTCAGCAACGTCCCGCTGAACACCGCGCACACCTTCACGCAGTTCCCGACGGACTACTCCACCCTGCCCAAGGTCTCGTTCGTCGTTCCGAACCTGTGCAACGACATGCACGACTGCTCCATCGCGACCGGCGACAACTGGCTGAAGAACAACCTCAGCTCGTATGCCACCTGGGCCCAGACGCACAACAGCATCCTGGCCGTCACCTTCGACGAGGACGACAGCTCGCACAGCAACCACATCGCCACCGTCTTCTACGGCGCGCACGTCGCACCGGGCAGCTCGACCTCGACGCACTACAACCACTACGACACGCTGCGCACCCTCGAGGACCTGGCCGGCCTGACCACCCACGCCGGGGCCGCGGCCAACGCCTCCGACATCACCGGCATCTGGAACTGACCCTGCGGCAGGCTTCACGCATGTCCTGCCTGCGGCGGTGAAACAGCATCAAGTCCGCCGCCTCGCGCGAGGCGGCGGACTTGCGGTGCTGGCACCCGCGGAGGCTGACCGCTTCGGCAGGCGCCGGAGCACACCGTGGCTCGGAGCGCTTGGTGCTCTCGATCCAAGGGGGCTGCCGAGGTCCGGCACTCCTGACGCTCCTTCTGCCTCCTCAGGACGCCCCGGTCATGGGAACGGCACGACCCTCGGCCGACGAGGGTCGTGCCGCTGCAGCCCGCCGGACGGCGGTACTTCTGGCCTGTGCTGTTCGTCGGCGGTCACCCGGCCGTGGCTTGATACCCCGCCCCAGTGATGGACAGGTCGCCCCCGAACTGGGCGATCTGTGCAACGGTCGCGTCGTTGAAGGAGAACGTGCGAACGGGAACGGCCGGGTGGGACAGCCAGCTCGGTACGGCATCGGGGGTGATGGTGACGGTTCGGTCGGCCGGGAGCGGGGCGCCGCCGAGGCCGGTGACCGTGCCGGACACCTTGCGCACATAGAGGGTCACCACACCTCTGCTGCCTTGACGTTTGAGTGTGGCCGTGGTCCTGGGTCCGGCTCGCAGCCGCATCGCGGCGCGGCCACGGCCCGCGGTCACGTCGAGGTCGACGGCGGTCACCGATCTGGCCGTGAACTTCAGCACCCGCACGGGCCCCGCCGCGGTGCGTACGGTCACCACACCTTCGAAGCCGGCGCCGCGGAGTACGAGACTGTCGGTTCGCAGTACCCAGGCGGGGCTCGCGGGGCGGACGGGCGGCCGATCCAGTGGAGCCTCGGAGAGAGCCGGCGACGCGCTCGTGGTTGCTCGTGCGGTGCTCACGGATGCCCGCGCGGAGCTCGACGGCGTCGGCGTGTCGCTCGTCTGTGTCGGTCCGGCGTCCGTGGGTGTCGGCGTGTCGCTCGTGTGTGTCGGTCCGGCGTCCGTGGGTGTCGGCGTGTCGCTCGTGTGTGTCGGTCCGGCGTCCGTGGGTGTCGGCGCGAAGCTCGACGGGGTCTCGGATCCGGCCGTGTCGGCAGGGGTGAGGTGCGTGTTCGTCGCCATGGGGGTGGCGAGGCACAGGGCCAGGGGGACGGCTGCCGCGGCCAGTGTGCAGGCGATGGGGCGCTGTACTCGGCCTTTCACGCGACTGGTGCGCGGCTCCGCGCGGCTCGGGTGGCGGGGCTCGGGAACCGGTGCGTCCGCGGCCTGTCCGGAGCGGTTGCCACTGGTCACGTCGGCTCTCCCGCCGCCGGAACGGCAGAGGAGTCGTTGTTCGTCGTAGTCGCGGTCGTTCCCGCAGTTGCCGTCGGCTCGGCGGCGGTGGGCGGGATCCAGGCGCAGGCCAGGGAGCCGCCGATCAGCGCGGAGATCAGTCCGAGCAGGAAGCCGCCGAAGTTCGCGACGGGGAAGGAGGCGAGGGCGAGCAGCAGGGTGGCGATGCCGGCGAATACGCGAAGGTGCTGCTGGTACCAGAGACTGAGCCCCAGGGCCATGAGCAGAACGCCGATGATCAGGGATCCGGCGCCCGAGGTGGTCGACAAGGCCAGCGGCATTCCGCCGAGATCAAGGTGAGCGTATGGCAGATACAGGATGGGCAGGCTTGCGTTGAAGGTGAACATCCCGGCCCAGAAGGGACGCTCACCGCGCCAGGTTCTGAACCTGCGCCGGGCATCGGCGGCCGTGACGCGCAGTTTCGCGGGGCTGCGGAGGAAGTCGAGGAACACGTGTCCTGTCCTGATCAGGATGGGCGAGAACATTCCGAACGGGGTCAGAAGCATTCGTGGCGGCCCTGCTTGACCTGTTCGTCGAGGCCGGGAACGTTGAACGTGCCGGCCGAGACCGCGACCGCCGTCACGCGCACGTTGGTCAGCGTGACCGACGTGGCCTGCTGCCCGACACCGTTGGGGTCGAAGAACCGGGAGTCCCTGTCGCCCGGGTTGATCGGTCCCTTGGTGATCGCCCCCTGCGCGACACCGGTGTCGACCCCTCGGAAATTCGCCTGTCCGGCGGACTCGGATGTCGCGTCGATGAACAGGTCCGTCGCCTCGGCCGGTCGTCCGTTGCCGCCGGTGAGTCGCAATGTCTGTGGGCCCAGTACCGGGAGGTCGACCACCACGGACTGGCACAGTCCGCTGGCCGTGGCGTGTCGCGCGCCGATGACCATGACCGGCACGGGGGTGCCTTTCTTGGGCACGTCCACCATGCTGTAGAGGCTGAAGCCGCGCATGGTGAGCGTGTCCACGGTCACCTGGAATCGCTGGCCGGAGATGAAGAAGGACGCGGCCAGGGCTCCCTGTGCCATGGCGATGGCGAGGGCTGCGGAGGCCACGATGCCGGGGATCAGGACGGCGGCGAAGCGCCTCCAGCAGGTTCTGCCGGCGTGGTGCAAGATCCCGTCTCCTCCGGTTGTGAAGTGAGCCCGCCCGTGCCTGGCAGGGCGGACGACACCCCTTCGTCCGGTGCCGGATCCTAGGCTTCCGGAAGCGTCAACCGACGGCACGCCAGGTCCGCCGTACGAGTGTTGTGACGCTTGTTGGTCCTTCCGGGTGACTCGCCCTGTCGGGTCCGCTGGTGAACAGCGCGGTCAAGATCGCCGCACTGATCGTGCGCGGGAGGATGGTGCCGTGCCGCTGGGGCGGCCACTGTCGGCGGTGGGCGAGGGCGGCGGAACGGATGCCGCGCCATCGGGACCGTCAGATGGCGGTGATCACCAGTACGGCCTGGTCGTCGAGGGTGGCATGGCCCGCGAACGCGGTGACCGCGGTGGTGATGGACTCGACGACGGCCGTGGCTGTGGGCGTCGTGGTCCGGACGGCGACGAGCGCGTCGGACAAGCGCTCCTCGCCGAAGAACTCGCCGTCGGGGGAACGGGCCTCGGTGATGCCGTCGGTGACCAGGACGAGGCTGTCGCCGGGGTGCAGGTCGATGCGGCACGGGCAGAAGTCGGGATCAGGACCGATACCCAACAGCAGGCCCGGTTGCGTGTGCTCCACGACCGTGCCGTCGGCGCGGCGGACGAGCGGCGGTACGTGGCCCGCTCGGATCAGGTCGAGCGTGAGGTGTGACGCGGTGTGCCGCAGCTCACCGTAGACGAGCGAAACGAACTGGTCGTCATCGGTGGTGTTGCCCGTCAACGCGTCGTTGATCGCGGTGACCACGGCCGCAGGGTCGTCGAGGAGGCGGGCGGCGGCGCGTGCGGTGTGGCGCACCATGCCGGTGGTGGTGGCTGCCAGCGCGCCGCGTCCGGAGACGTCGCCGATCATGAGTGCCCAGCGGTCGGCGGGCAGCCGGAAGACGTCGTAGAAGTCGCCCCCGACCTCAAGGCCCTCACCCGCCGGATGGTACGAGGCCGCCAGGGTGGCGCCGGGAATGCTGGGCAACTCGGGTGGCAACAGTCCTGCCTGAAGATCGTGGGAGAGCCGGACGCGGTCAGTGAACTGATGGGCGTTGTCGGCACTCGAAGCGGCCCGGCGGGCGAGTTCCTGGGCCAGGGCGACCTTGTGTTCGTCCAGGGGCAGGCCGGTGGCCAGGAGGGTCAGCGCTCCGAAGGTACGGCCCCTCGTGGCCAGCGGCACGCACACGTAGTCCTTGACGCCGAGCTGCGCGCGCAGGCCGCTCGCGTGGGCGGACTCGGTGGCGCCGGAGGCAAGCACGCGGGCGACAGCGGCGTTCACCTCGTCACACAGCGCGGGGGAGGAGAGGAGCTTCTCCCCCTCCCGGGTCGACGCGGCGATGGCGATGCGCTGGGTCTGGCCGCACTCGGATACGTGGACGGCACACAGCGGCGCCAGGGCCGGAACGGTCAGCCGGGCCATGCGCTGGAGGCTGTCCGAATAGTGTGTCTCGCCGGTGATGGCGGTGCTGGCCTCCAGAAGGAACGCCAGATCCTCCCGGGCGGCCTTCTCGCGTTCCTTGGCGGCGCGGCTCGCCTCCACCGCCGTGTGGCGTTCGATGGCCAGCGCGGCTATGCGGGCGAAGGAGGCACTGAGCGCCACGTCCTTGTCCGTCGGAGCCTTGGGCGCGCGGTGGTACATCGCGAACGTGCCCAGCAGTCGGCCGTCCGCGTCCTGGATGGGTGTGGACCAGCACGCCGCGACCCCGGCCCGCAGTGCCAGGTCGCGGTAGTCCTTCCACAGGGGATCGGTGGCGATGTCCGTGACGATCACCGGTTCCCGCCGGAAAGCGGTCGTGCCGCACGAGCCGATGCCCTCCGCGATCGGTGCCCCGTCGACCGCCTCGTTGTAGAAGTCGGGCAGGCGCGGGCCGGTGCCGTGCCGCAGACGCTGTCCGTCGGGATCGACGAGCAGTACCGAGACGAGCATGTCCGGGGAGAGCTCCTCGATCGCCGTGGCCATCCCACGGAGGATCTTGTCCAGCGGGGCGTCACGCGCGATCTGCTCCAGCAGCGCGCGCTGCTCGGCGGCCAGGAGATGCGCGTGGTGGTACGGGGTGGTCTCGACCGCGATCACCACGACCCCGTCGATCCGGCCGGCGACGTCCCGGCGGGGCTCGTAGGTGAAGTCGAAGAATCCTTCCCGCTGTATGCCCGGCCTGCCCAGCAGAAGCCGCCCGTCCCTGGCCCTGTATGCCACGCCGGTGCGATAGACCGCATCGAGCCGGTCGAGGACGCCCTGCGGAGCCAGTTCCGGAATCACCTCTCCGACCGGCTCGCCGAGGCGCTCGTGGTCGCACCCGAGGGTCTCGAAGAATGCCGAGTTCGCGGCTTCGAGGAGATGCTTCGGGCCATTGAGCGCAGCAAAGATCACCGGGGCCTGCCCGAACAGGTCCGCGTACTCCTCGCTCCGCCGGTCGACGGAGATCGAGTGTGCCGTCGCCGCGCTGCGAGGACGGAAATATGTGGACATGACAGGCGCCCTCTCTCCTGTCTCGTCCGCGCGCTGACCGCGTCGTTCCGATGCCTCCACTCTGACACATGTCCCCGCTGCTGCCAGAGGGGCGTCAGACCGACCCCGGTGGCGCAACCCGGGCCGCGCCGGAGGACCACCCTCGCGATCCGCGACCTCGCCGCGCATACCGGCCGGTCGACGTGGCGTGCGAGCACGGCACGACAGCCTTCGCCATGGCATCGCTCCGCCGCCGGTGGCAGGCGGCGGGTCGCACGGCGGCCTGTACGCCACCCGAATGCTGATCACCGCGGACCGGGACGGCGGCTGCCGTACCCGAGCCGCGTCTCGGCGAACTGCCGTGGCAGCCCCCTGACCAGCCCTGACGTCGTCGGTGAACGACATCGCGGCGGCCCGCCCACCCCCGCTGGAGGTCCATGAGCGCGCCTTCACGGCGCAGGGTGACGCGAGCGTGGTCGGAGCGCGTCCTCGCACTCGAGACGGGGCCGCGGGCCTGCCCGACCGGTTCAACCGTCGGTGCTCGGGGGCGGTGTGCAGGCACCGGGGCGGGTTCCGCCGTGGGCATGGAGGAAGGCCAGCAGATCGCAGACGGACTGGCCGAGGACCTGATCGTGGCCCGCGCCGGGGTAGGCGCGGTAGACCAGTGAGGGGGAGCCCAGGCGACGCAGGCGCGCCACGACCTCGTCGGTCCAGGCAGGCGGCACATCCTCGTCGGCGCCACCCTGGATGACCAGTGTGGGTACGGTGATGGCGGAGCGGTCCGGATCGCCGTAGGCGCCCATCCGCTCGCCCATGCGCCGCAGCTGATCCCCGTTCAGCGGCAGCATCAGCTCGGTGTTCACCCCCTTGAGCACGGGATGGCTGTGCGTCACGCAGTCGGCGATGACCCGGGAGGCCGTAGCCGCTGCCGAAGGCCCCAGCAGCGAACGCAGATCCGCCGCAGGGCCGCCGGGCTCGGTGGCGGACAGGCCGACGAGCGAGTAGAAGGCGAAGGACAGCTCACTGGGCACATGGGAGGCTTTCACCCCCGCGAGCATCGCCTCCAGGTGGCTGGCTGGGGCGACGGCCACCGCCGCGCCGAGGCGCTGGCCGCCCGTGCGGCGCTGGGTGTGGGTGGCGAACAGCGCGGCCTGGCCCCCTTGTGAGTGCCCGACTGCGAACCACACCGGCGCCAGGCTGGGCACCAGCCGGCGAGCCGCGGTGACGATGTCGGCCACGGCGTTGCCCTCGTCCGCGCCGACCAGATAGGTGTGCGGGCCCGGGGTGCCCAGTCCGGGGTAGTCCGAGGCAGTGACCGCGTACCCGGCGCGGAGGAACGCGCGCAGCTCCTGAGCGAAGGCCTCCGAGCCCAGGTTCGCAGACTGCGAGGGTGCACAGGCGTCGGCCACGCCGGTCGTTCCATGTGCCCAGGACACCACCGGCCGGCCTCCCTGCGGAGCACTGCCCGACGGAAGCAGTACGGTGCCGCTGACGGCGACGTTCGCGCCGCGTGCGTTGGTCGAGTGGTACAGCACCGTCCAGCGCCGCGCGTTCTCCAGCCGCGCATCAGGGCCATGGTCGGTAGCCGCAATCAGTGTGCCCGGTTCCGCGGCCGGCAGCGGATCCGGTATTTGGTAGGCGTGGTTCACCCTGGTCACAGCAGATGCCAGGTGCCGGTCCCCCGTCACCTGGGGACTCCCGGTGCGGTCCGATGGGCGGGAGGCGGGACAGCCGGCCGCTGCCGCCACGAGCGCGACCGTGACCGCGGTGGTACGCAGTCGGGGGCGCCTCGGCCGGCACTGCCCCGTGTCTGCGCCTGTCCTCAGGAAGCGAAACGGGCTCGGGATCCCCACGGGCGGACGCTCCCTTCCAACAGGCCTGTTGTGTCCCACTTTGGTGTCTTCGCGACCGGCAGGCATGCGGAAGTAGGCCGTCCGGTCCGCCCGGGTCCGGGGCTGCACCGGCGTGGTGTTCACCGACCGGCTGCTGGTCACGTTGGTGCACTTGCGGCTTTGCCTGCCGCACGCGGCGCCGGCCCAGCTGTACGCGGTGGCCGTGCTCCACCGTCTGCGGGACGACCCGCGAAGTCCGACCGCTGCCGGCCGCTCCGCGGCTTCGCGGTGCCCGCCCGCCCCGGACTGAGGCTGCGCACGCTGGAGGACCGGTGCGCCTACGCTCGGCGCCGGGGCGTCAGGTTGCGGCTCGACGGCACCGAGGTGCAGGTCCGCCGACCCCGCGCAGGGCATCGCCGAGCAGTTCCGCCGGCACCCCAAGGTGAGGGCAGAGACCGATGAGGGCTACCGAGGCCTGGCCAACGAGTTCCCCGGGCGGGTGAACGCCCGGCCGAAGAAGCCAAGGCGGACGCCGCGTGGGCGAGCACCACGCACGGTGCGAGCAGCGGGGCCGTCAGCCCTCGACGCGGATCCGCGCCGAGCACGCAACCGTCGAGCTCAAGCAGTGGCGGTCGCTCCAGCGGTTCACCGGCCGGCGCCGCACACCGCTCCGGCCCCCTCCACTGAGAGGGGAGGGGGCCGGATGTTCGTAGCGGGGGCGGGATTTGAACCACGCGACCTCTGGGTTATGAGCCCAGCGAGCTACCGAGCTGCTCCACCCCGCGTCGGTGTACCCAGCGTACGTCATGCGCCAGGGCCGGGCAGGGATTTTTCCGCGGGCGCCTGCCGGAGACCGTCGTACGGCGGTGTGCGGAAGGCCGCCCAGCAGCCGACCCGGCGATACAGAGACATCGGACGCATAGACGCTCGTCCGACATGTGCGCCACGAAGACCTCCGCCGCCTCCGCAGCGTGCCCACGTCCCGCCGGGCCACGCGCCGTTGCCTGCGGTGGCCGTAGCCACGGCCCGGGGAAGGCATCCGGCCGAGGTGCGGGGCGGACGCCTTTCCGGCGGATCGGCCCCCTCTAGCCCAACCCCTGGTCCTGCCCAAGACGCGGATCATCGCGCGGCGGGCGGTCGTGTGCGCCTCCTGGCCCACTGGCGCGGTGCCGGGTACGGCACGGCGCTGTCGCGACCGCAGCACGAGAACGATGCGCTCCCATCCAGGCCACGGATGTGCGCTGCGCCTGCCGCTTCTCGTCGAAGTGCAACGCCGTCCCGAGCCACACCGGTTGAACTTCCGTGCGCCCATGCCCACTTGCGTGCCGGCACCCCCAGCGAACTGACGGATCGTCATCGGCGCTCAAGGTGGCGCACAGCAGCGCATGACCATCCGTGAACCCCTCACGCCTTGTGAGCGGTCGGGCGGGACTGCCGTACTGCCTTCAGCCCACCGGGCCCACCGGTGGGCGGGATCCGCAGTGGAGAGGAAGGCCATGACCGCACGGCCGCGGCACCGCCGCACCATGTCCCCACGGCTCCTGTCGTCGCTCCGCACCGCTCTCGCCGTCGGCAGCTTCGGTGTCGTCCTGCCACTACTCGCCCCGGGCGCCGGCGAAGCGGCATCCGGCACCACCTGGGACCGGGTCGCCGACTGCGAGAGCGGTGCCAACTGGAGCAGCAACACCGGCAACGGCAACTACGGCGGGCTGCAGTTCACTCAGCCGACGTGGGTGGCGTACGGCGGCACCGCGTACGCTCCGCGAGCCGATCTGGCGAGCCGAGCCGAGCAGATCACCGTGGCCGAAGCGGTCCTCGCCCGGCAGGGGCCGGGAGCATGGCCGGTCTGCTCTGTGCGGGCGCACCTCGGGCGGGGCGGCGGGCAGAGCGAGCCAGTGGCGCGTCCCGCCGGTCCACGACACACCGTGCCCGAGTCCCGCCCGCACGGCGGCACCGACCGACGCCCCGGCACGTCGTACACGGTGCACGTCGGCGACACCCTGTCCAGCGTCGCGCGGCAGGCCGCCGTCTTCGGCGGCTGGCAGCGGCTGTACGACGCCAACCGGAAGGTCATCGGCCCCGACCCGGATGTGATCTACCCAGGGCAGCGACTCACTGTGCCGTCCGCCGACCAGCACCCGCGGCCGCAGGGCGCTGAAGCCCGCTGAGGTATCGCGCCGGTCCGCATCCGTAGGG
Organism: Streptomyces sp. NPDC001093; assembly: GCF_040298985.1. Taxonomy (NCBI): domain Bacteria; kingdom Bacillati; phylum Actinomycetota; class Actinomycetes; order Kitasatosporales; family Streptomycetaceae; genus Streptomyces; species Streptomyces sp. NPDC001093. The sequence continues at coordinate 18,505 of NZ_JBEPBF010000046.1, forward strand.
GGTCCGCGCCGCCGCGACGGCGCGGACCGCCGGTCAGGCGTGGTTGTCTTGGCGTGTTCATCGACGGGTCATGGGTGGGCGACGCGCCGTACGGTCGAGTGGTCCCCCCCGGCTGGCGGCCGATTGGGGCCGTCGTGAACGCCTTACGGATGCACTCGTGTTGGGCGCCGACGTGTCGTCTCCACCGCTTCGCGGTGGCCGCTCAGCCAGGTGTCCAGCGGTTCGGCCTCCCGGCGCGCCAACCCATCGACCGGGCGCCCCAACTCCGGTAATCCGCCCAGCGCTTCGATCTGTTCGGTGAATGTCACCGCCGGACGCTGCGGATCGTGGTCTGTGAACCGGCGCACCATGAGTTCGATCAGTGCACACGCCACGACCACGGTCACGATGCCGCTCAGAGGACAGCGTCCAGTGTGATCGGCAGCTCGCGGATGCGCTTGCCGGTGGCGTGGTACACGGCGTTGGCGATCGCGGGCGCGATGCCGACCAGGCCGACCTCGCCGACGCCCTTGGTGCCGGTGGCCGTCCCGCGATCGGGCTCACCGATGAAGACCACGTCCAGTTCCGGGACATCGGCGTTGACCGCGACCAGGTAGTCGGCGAACGTGCCGTTGGCGATCCGCCCGGTGCGCGGGTCGGTGACCGTGTCCTCGAACAAGGCCATGCCTATGCCGCCGACCGTGCCTCCGATGATCTGGCTCCTCGCCGTCTTCTCATTGAGGATGCGGCCACCGTCGATCACGGACACCACCCGCACGACCCGGATGAGGCCGAGGTCCGCGTCGACCCGGACTTCCACGAACTTCGCGCCGTACGCGCCGGCGAGGGACATGCCCAGCTCGGTGGGGACCGGCGGCGTGCTGTTGCCGTTCGCCGTGAGCTCGGAAAGCCCGTGCCGGGCGAGAATGTCGGCGTACGACTCCCCGAGGCCCGGGCGGCCCGCGGGGTGAACCCTCCCGTCGGTGCACTCCACGTCGTCCGGGGAGATGCCCAGCAGGGGCGAGTCGCTGTCGCCGCGCGCGAGTTCGGCGAACGTGCGCACCAGTCGCCGGCAGGCGTCGTGCACCGCGTTGCCCAGCGCGCCGGTGAGGCCCGAGCCGCCCGCCATCATCGAGTTGGGCATGTCGGAGTCGCCCAGGTCGAAGCGGACCCGGTCCAGGGGCAGGCCGAGCTCCTCGGCGGCCAGTTGGGCCATGACGGTGTAGGTTCCGGTTCCGATGTCGGTCGCCGCGCTGCGCACCAGCGCGCTGCCGTCCCTGTTGACGGTGGCCTGCGCCGCGCAGGGCTGTGCGAAATAGGGGAACCACGCGCTCGCCATGCCGTAGCCGACGAGCCAGTTGCCGTCACGCATGGAGCGCGGCTCGGGATTCCGGTCGGACCAGCCGAAGCGTCGCGCGCCGACCTCGTAGCACTCCAGGAGCGCCTTGCCGGACCAGGGCAGCCCGTTGCGGGGGTCGACGTCGGTGTGGTTGCGCAGCCGCAACTCCAGCGGGTCCATGCGCAGTTCACCGGCCAGCTCGTCGAGCGCGGACTCCAGCGCGAAGTTGCCCTGCGCCTCGGCCGGGGCGCGCATCGATGTCGGCACGGCGATGTTGAGACGGGCCTGGCGGTCCTGCGTGATCACGTTGGGGCACCGGTAGGCGAAGGCGGTTCCCGACGCGAACGGCTCGTAGTCCGACTCCTCCATGCTCAGGGAGCTGAGGCTGCGGTGGTCCAGGGCGACCAGTTCGCCGTCGCGGGTGGCACCGACACTCAGCCACTGCACCCCGCTGGGCCGGTGCCCGATGGAGGTGAACATCTGCGGCCGGGTCAGCACCAGCTTGACGGGTCGCTTGATCATCCGGGCGGCCATGGCGGTGAGCACCACGTGCGGCCACGCGCGCAGCCCGGCGCCGAAGCCTCCGCCGACGTAGGGCACCAGGACCCGTACCGAGCTCTCGGGGATACCGAAGACCATGGCGAGGGTGGTGCGCACCATCGAAGGCCACTGGCTGGTGTCGTGGACGGTGAGGGTGTCGCCCTCCCACGCGGCCAGGGTGGCGAACAGGCCGAGCGGGTTGTTGGTGTTGTCCGCCGTGGTGTAGGTGGCCCGGAGGGTCACCTCGGCGGCTGCCAGCGCTCGCGCGGTGTCGCCGCGCGAGGTGTCCGTTCCCCAGGGGTCGACGAGCTGTTCGGCCCGCGGGTCATGGAGGTCCAGCAGCGGCTCCGCGGTCTCGTAGTCGGCCCGCACCAGCCGCGCCGCGGCCGTGGCCTGCTCCGGGGTCTCGGCCACCACGAAGGCGATGTGCTGCCCGTGGTGGAGGATCCGGTTGTTGCGCAGCGGTGCGGGAGGCGACGCCCCGAGGACCGTCGTGGGACCCTTCCCGACCTTCGGGGCGTTCTCGTGGGTGAGGACGGTGATCACACCGGGAGCGCCTTCGGCCGTGTCGGTGTGCATACGGACGATCCGACCCGCGGCGACGGTGCTCTGCACCAGGGCACCGTAGGCCTGGCCGGGGACGCTGAAGTCCATCGGGTACGGGGCGGTGCCGGTGACCTTGCGCGGGCCGTCGACCCGGTTGACGCCGGCACCGACCCGCGGCCTGCTTTCGACGGTGCTCATGCGGTCACTCCTGAGACGGTCTGCAGCGCGCGCACCAGAGTGCGCCGGGCGAGCGGCACCTTGAACGCCGTTCCGGGGACGGTCCAGGAGTCACGCATGGTCGCCTCGGCCGCGTCCTGGAACGTGGCCGTCGTGGCGGACGCGCCGGTCAGCACGTGCTCGGCCTCGTAGGCGCGCCAGGGTTTCGTCCCCACGCCGCCCAGGCCGACCCGGGCCTGGTGGATCGTGCCGTCCTCCACGACGAGCAGCACGGCGGCGGAGGCGAGGGCGAACTCGTACGATGCCCGGTCGCGGACCTTGAGGTAGCCCGACCGGGCAGCCGGCGGCGGGAGCGGGATCTCGACCTCGGTGATCAGTTCGGCGTGCTCCAGGACGTTCTCGCGCTGGGGGCTGTCGTCGGCCGTCAGGTAGAACTCGGTCAGCGGCACGGCACGGGCCTGAGACAGCCCCTGGATGTGCACCACCGCGTCGAGCGCCACCAGGGTGACGGCCAGGTCGGAGGCGTGCAGCGCGATACACCGCTCGCTCGCGCCGAGCACGGCGTGCATACGTGCCGCGCCCTGCACGGCGGCGCAGCCGGAACCCGGCGTGCGTTTGTTGCACGCGCCGACCGTGGGGTCCCGGAAGTAGCGGCAGCGAGTGCGCTGCAGCAGGTTGCCGCCGATCGTGGCCATGTTGCGCAGCTGCACCGACGCGCCCAGCAGGAGGGCCTCGCGCACCATGGGCAGGCGCTCGGTCACCGTGGCGTCGGCGGCCAGTTCCTCCATGGTGGCCAGGGCCCCCACGTGGAGGGCCTCGCCGCGTCGTTCGATGCCGTGCAGCGGGAGCCGGGTGATGTCGATCAGCCGCGGCGGCTCCAGAACCCCGTCCTTCATCAGGTCGAGCTGTGTCGTGCCGCCCGCGAGGCAGGACGCCTCCGGGTCCTCCGCCAGCAACCGCACCGCCTCGCGGGTGTCGGTGGCCCGGACGTAGTCAAAGGCGCGCATCGTGACCTCCTCGGGAGGCCGCGTCGCGTACCGCCGCCACGATGTTGGGATAGGCGCCGCACCGGCACAGATTTCCGCTCATGAACTCCCGGATCTCCTCGTCCGAGCCGGCCCGGCCTTCGGCCATGAGCGCCACCGCGGACATGATCTGCCCCGGCGTACAGAAGCCGCACTGGAAGGCGTCGTGCTCCATGAACGCCTGCTGCACCGGGTGCGGACCGTCGGCGTCGGCGATGCCCTCGATGGTGGTGATCGCCCGGCCCTCCGCCTGCGCCGCCAGGGTCAGGCAGGCCAGCACCCTCCGGCCGTCCAGATGGACGGTGCATGCGCCGCAGGCGCCCTGGTCACAACCCTTCTTCGTGCCCACCAGGCCCAGCCGGTCACGCAGGGCGTCCAGCAAGGTCACCCGCGTGTCCATGCGCAGGGCGTACGACCGTCCGTTCACTGTGAGTGTCACGACCCGCTCCGGGGCCGCAGGCCGCTCACCCACGTCCCGGCTGCTCGCCACGTCCGTCATCGCGTCCTCCTTGGGACGGGTCGCACACGGCTCCAGCCCCACACGCGGCGCAGACCCGGTGAGCCGATTCGACAGCTTTGGGAAGATTGACCACTTCATTTCACGATATAAGCCAAGCTGCTGATCGGCATGCGGTCCGATCGCTGGTGCACACCACGCCCGGACAAGGCCACGCCGAGCGAGAACACCCGTATGTTTTCAGCCACGCCCAGAGGGCCGGGGCCGAGTCCTCGGCAAGCAGGCCCGGGACCTCGCGACCTCGTTGAAGTGCTCACCGGGCTTCGGCCGCGCCGGTTCCCACGGCTCGGGCAGGCCGTTCACCGGGCAGGCGGGCACACACCGGATCCGACCCCACCTGGACGTCCACGGTCGCTGCCGCTGTGGGACCGAGTACTACTGCAGGTACTCCATCAACGGGCAAGTGCCGGTCAGTGCGGAGACCAGACTCGTCATCTCGATCGGCCGGCCTCTGTCCGGGAACCGGAACGACTGGCGTTCGGCGAATCCGTGACCGCCTTTGCGTCCGGGCCCGCGTTGAGCGTGCCCTGGCGACGCCGTTGACGTCTCGGACCAGAGGGTCCGCGCCCTGCGTCGCCGCCCGCCGTGAGGAGAGCTGACAAACGCGCCGGGCAACTCCGCACCTGGACGGTCATCCAGCAAAGGCTCGCCGCACCTTCTCAAGACGCGCACGCTGATCATCGATCCAGCCGGCAGCCGGGTAGAGAGGCAAGCTGACCGTCACCTGCGACGACGGGCCGTCATGGACTGATACCCCGATCACACCAGGGCGCAGCGGCTTGATCTTGAGCTGAACCGTCCGTCCCGAGTTCAGCCACGACACGAACCGATTCCCGGCGAGCGCCCCCAGGGCCTCCTCCCAGTCATCGAGGTCATCGGATGTGACATAGACGGGGAAGCTGCCCGTGACGGTCTCGGTCTGCACGACGAACTCGCAGTCCAGAAAGTCCCTGCCCGGCGTTGGCCGCTCCAGCACCCGCAGAGAGACAACGTGACCGCTCGTCCCAGGAGGGTCGGCCAGATGAATCAGCTCGCCCAGCTCCTCTTCCACCACAGCCCCTCTCCGTCGGCCTTGAACAGCATCATCATTCCTGAGCCCGCCGACACACCGCGCCGAGGTGGGTGCAACCGATGCACGCAAACATTCCGCAACCCGTTGATCACCTTATGCTGCCGAAACTCGCGACAGACGTTCTTCGTTGTCACCTACGAAGCCGGCTGGGCATCTCCCCGGTATGTGGCGGGCGTTGAGGGCTGAACGGGGGTGGGTGGAGACGTTCACCGGGCTGCGGGTGAGGCAGTTGGGTCGCTGTCGCCGGGCGGGCGAGTGCCGACGGTCGCGGTGTGCCACCGCACGAACCTGACCATGCGGCAGCAGCTGGGGCCGCTGTTCGGCGTCTCCTCCTCCGCCGTGTGCGGTATCGCCCAACGGCTGGGACCGCTGCTCGCGCTCGAGCCCGTCTCCCGCCCGGCCGATGCCGGACCATGCCGACCAACGTGCTCTCCGTATCGCATCCGTCAGCGAGACGCTGCCGTCTGACGGGTTGGCCAGGGTTGCGAGCGATCGCTTCCTCGACACGCGTGACAGACTCAGAGCCTCAAGACGACTTGCCGCCTGCTGAGCGGAATCACTGTCTGCCTTCCTACCCCCACCTGGCCATACGAACGCACACTGCCTCCCGAAGCGCAGAAACTTCTTGACCCGTTGGGCGGAGCCCCGCAAGCTCCCAGCACACTCACCGTGTCGCAGTTCCTTCACCAAGAGGATGAATCACGCATGATCACGCTGACCAAGGACGACGGCCCGGCCGATCTGGACGGAGTCGCCCACCTGTCGATCGGGGTGTCCTGGGATCCCACCGGGGGCGCCAGTGGCGGAGTCATGGGCGTGCTCCGCCGCAAGGCCGGCACCGACCTGGACCTGATCGCCATCGCCATGCAGGGTTCGGACCCGGTGCGCCTGGCCGGCCTGGATTCTCTTGATCCCATGGGCAACGGCTCCCTGGTGCACAGTGGGGACAATCAGACCGGCCGCGGGGATGGGGATGATGAGACGGTGACGGTCGAGTTCGCCCGCATCCCCGGCAACATCACCTCGATCGTGTTCGTCGCTGCTGCCTTCAAGAGGGGCAGTTCCTTTCAGAAGGCGCGCAACATCAGCTTCAAGGTGTACGACGCCACCGGCGGAAGCTCCCAGCAGGTCGCCGACATCTGGCCCAGCCTTCTCACCCAGGACAACGGCTGCGCCGTGGCCAAGGCCATGCGCGTGGGCGAGACCTGGAAGCTCGAAGTGATCAATGTGACCGGGAAGATCAAGCAGGGCGACGAGCATGCCCTGATGCGTTTCGCGATGAGCAAGTAGTGCCGCTGCGCTGTCCGTCCCGCGTGCCCAGGGGCACGCGGGACGAACAAACCGGAAGGGATGGCCGAGCGCCGGTCACGGCGGCCCGGACGGCCGTCGGGTCCGGTTGGGAGGGGTCGGCGGTCCCGGGGGAAGCATCGCGGCACGCCCGGAGACCTGTACGTCGCCGTTCAGTTCCAGCGCGGTCGATCGAGCCCGCTCGATGGCACCAGCCCCGTTCGACCACGGCGATCCGCCGTCAACCTTCGGAACGAGCACGGTGTCCTCGCCAGGCTGCCCCTCAACGATCCGCCAACACCTACCTGTTGGGCGCTCAGCCATTGGGTCTTGGCCGCTGCGGCAGAGCCCATGGGTGCTCCCCATGCTTCCGTAGCCGCCGTACGTGACTGTGAGCCCCACGCGTCTGCCGCCGCTTTGCCCGAATCGTGCCCTACCCCCAGTCTCGTGTCCGCCCGCACCCTCGACAGCATGGGGGCATACGACAGCATCATCCCGTTACCGGGGCCGGGTCCGGACGGGCACCGGCAGCCGCCGACGGGGACTCCCCAGCCCTGGGAGAAAGCGGATCTGGCACAGGCGATGGTCGATGGCGCTACCGGCCCCGAGCCTCCCGCCCCGCCGTTGTGCCCGAACTGCGGGCTGCCCGGGGAGCGCCGTCTCACCTACACCCGGCGGCATGTCCTGCTCGAGCCCCGCCTCATCCTGCCTGGCCACCTCGTCCCTGGCGGACACCGTTGGTACATCGACAGCAGCAGCGGGAGAGCCTGGAACGCCGTCCTGGACGAGCCGTTTGCCGGCGCGCGCTGCCGCATTCCGCATCGCCTGGCCTGCCCCGGTCTCACCCTCGATGAGGTCCAGCCATGGACGTGGCTGACTAAGGTGCGAGAACTGAACGCCCTCAAGGCGCGGCAGCAGTCGGACGAGGGCGGCTACGCGGGAGAACTGTCCGACACCGGCTGACCAAATGGCGATCACGCGGGAAGCGCTGCACGCCTGCGACGGCCAACAGCTCTCAGCATGCGCGGGGGGCGCTTCGAACCACGACCTTGGGCTGGACCGGTGGGGGGCGACCAGGGAACCATAAGCGTTCAACGCGGTCTGCTTGACAGGCCGCTGCGGTGGTGGTCATGCGCGCACCCACATCGAGCAACCAGGCCCGTGTCATATTCCTTCGGCGTACCAAAAACCTCCGCGCAGATATATCTAGAAACCGGCACAGTCAGCGAAGGCGGATCGCTACCGTGGTCGGATGGACACAGAGAGTTCGCCGCCTCTCGATAACGCAAACCTCCGCCGTCAGCTCGTCGTGCACGAGGAAGAGGTCCGTCGCCTGGCGAAGCAACTCGGCATCGCAGGCGAGTTCCAGGCATGCTGCACGGTGCGCGACGCGGCGGACTTACTGCTCGCTGCCGGCCGCGCGCTCGCCGCTGAGACGCCCTGCCGGACCACGACGCACACCACAGCCGTTCTGTATGCGCTCTGCCGAACAGGCGTATAACCCGTTCGTAGAAGGTGCCGTCGGGCATGCGGTGCGTGGGACGGACCTCGTGCGATGAGCACCCGTTCGCCTCGCTCCCACGAGGGCAGCACGCACTTGCCGGCGAACAGCGCACGATCACCTGGGTGACCGAGCAGGAGAACATCAGCCAGGGCGGTGCCATCATCACACCTGGTGCTGCCAGTTCCACGTCATGGATCACAACCCCTTCTACGTGATCGTCTGACCTGGAACACCACCTGTGCAGAGAAGGGAGCCATCCATGCTGGTGTACGAGTCGGCCTTCACCGTCGACCTCGGTGAAGACGGCTACATCTTCGGGTTCGCCGAGCACGACGGCTACCCGGCCCAGATGCCGTTCGGCTGGCGCTGCGGACCCGTAGACGAATTCAGCGTCGTGGTGATGACGACCACCGACACAGGCTCCCTGCAGGTGACGGTCCAGGTTCATGACGGCCGCCCCGAACCGGAAGCCGGTAACCAGTGGGAGCCCGCTGAAGAGGTCAGCCTGCTGTGCGACGGTGAGCCCGCCCACCTGGAGCTCCTCGCCCCGGGCGACGTCACGGACACATGGCCCGAGGATGCCCCCGCCCTCCGGATGCCTCCCTCACCTGATGCCGAACAGTGGGTGAGGATGCGGATGTACTGCCGTGCAGATGACTACGAGCCCGGCATCGGGGACCGCGGCGAGCGCCACCTGATCCAGCTGTGGCCCGCCCCGCCCACCGACCCCGTACATCCGCCCGTCACGGACGAAGACCGCCAGGCCCGTACCGAGTACGCCACCGCCATGGCACGCCAGGCCGAGGCATACGGGGTCGATTACACGGTGTGTCTGACAGGCGACGTCCTGGGCGGCTCCTGAAAGCTCCGTCAGCGCGCCGGCACGTGTCCTGACGCCCCGGCCGGGACCTGCTGGACCACTGCCCCGGCGACCGTGCTGGGCGGGGGCGCAGTTCAGCGCCAGCGCCTTGCGTCGGACTGTGTACGGCGCCTGGGGCGGATGTTCGTCCTCGGTGCGGGCCTCATTGTTCCGCCTGGAGTACTTCGTACCTCAAGGCAGGACCCTGGAGGCAGGCGGCACGCTCTGGTTCAGCATCCAGGGGCTGCCGCCGGGTTGGGACATGGTCAAGGTCGCCTCCCCGGCTCTGCAGGAGCCGGTCAGCCTGACTCCCGTGTCGAAAGGGTCGTCTCAGTCGGCGCAGGTCGACAAGGCGGGGGAAGAACCCCGCGTCCGCTCGGATCTGCGCGCCGGCAGTCATCCGGTCGCCGCGACCCGTCACGGCCGTATCGTCGCCACAGCGCGACTGAAGGTCGCGGCCAAGGGTTCGGCGGAGATCAGCCGGTTCGGCATAAGTCCGGCGGACGCGTTTCCCGGCAGCGACCCATCCGCCTCTGTACGGCCCGGCAGCGAGGTCCGGGTGGTATCACCGATCTGCAGGCCGTACCAGACGAGGGCTCGCTGACGGTCACCTCGCCCGTCTTCAACGGCCCTTTGACCATCACGACGGCAGTGCGGACCATCCGAGGTGCAAATGCGACGACGGCGGCACGGTCCATGCGGGCCAGACGCGTGTCCGTGACGACGTGCCCGCGGGTCGCTACACGCTGACCGCGGTCAGCCATCCTGGGCAGCAGACCACCAAGCAGCACGTCACGGTGGCCGGCGGCGGGAGGCCTGACCCTCGCCTCGGGAGGCGCGATCGCGGTACACCGCCGCCGCTCAGGCACGACCGCCGCGTCCGCCTGAGCGGTGCTGCGCGAGAAGTCCGAGGACTGCTACGGCGAGGACGGCGGTGCCGTACCGGGGAGGTCCCCAGCAGGCCGACCGGAGCGCGTAGATCTCCCTGTCCGGCGGACACTCTCCGACGACCTCGCCTGCGACCCCGGCCACTCCTCACCGGCGGTCCGGGCTCGACTGCGCCTCCCGGCACACAGAGAGGCGGTACGACGGTTGCCGTCGACTACTCGCGTGTGCGGCCCGCGGCCGGTTCGGGCGTCCTCCTCCACGGCAGCAGTGCGGGCTGATCGGCGGCGGGGGAGTGACACGTCGAGGACGAAGGCGAGAAGGGAGGCGGCGCCGGCCACGGCCAAGGCCGACGTTTCGCAGGCACCGACGGGGATGACCGCCCTCGCCGGCCAGTCCTTCGCCGGACCTCCCCGGATCGAACAAGCCAGAGCGCCTGTCGCGATCACGATCGAGACTCCCGTTCGACGGCCACCGCTCAAGATGAGAAGGAAAACAGCTACTGACGTGACAAGCGGATTTCTGGATGGGCCGGACACGCTGGCCCATTGTCGCTGAAAGTGACGGCGTGGTGTCACGTTGGCTGTCATTATCGACTCCACTCGCGGCAGCACTCGAGGACAGGTGGGCGGCGAGAGGGCTGAGCGCTGGTGTGCCATGTGCCGAGAGGGAGGCTTCCTGGAATCCGCACGCTGAAGGCGGTCCGGTCTGTCCGTGGAACGTCTTGGGGGCGCCGTCGATGAGTTGGCTTCACCACACCTGGCTGGCTGACTACGTGCTACCTGCTGCCGTGAGCGCGGCCATCGCGTGGGTGGGGCTGGCGCGCGAGTTCTCCGGAAAGGGGCGGATGCTCGGCAGCTGGGCGTCGTCTTCTCTGATGCTGCTCGTGCTGGCGCTGATGGGTGCGGTGGCGGCCGGTGCCGTGGTGCTGCTGCCGCACGCGGCGTCGATTCCTCCAGTGATCGCGGGCGCCGCGACGGGGGCCACCGCGCTGCCCCGACGCAAACAGGACGAGACGGCGCAGCCGTACATCAAGTTCATGACCCTGGGTATCGCTCTGGTCAGGGAGCGGCTGGTGCAGCGTGTGCACCTCGACGCCTGTACCTGGTCGGACCGCTTTCTGTGCGGTATCGAAACGTCTGCCCAGCTCAGGGTGTTCGTCCACGATCTCAAGCTGTACCTGCTGGAGCGGTATCCGCTCGCCGCCGAGACCAAGACGATCAACGCGATCTACACGGAGGTGGAGGCGGCGATCGACATGGCGCTGGACGTGCAGACAGGAATCGACGAGGCGTGCCGCCAGGCCGGGCGTGAACCGACCGATGATGAACTCATCGCCCGCCGCCAGGCGTTCGGCACCGCCCTCGCGCAGTGCGGACACCTGCTGCGCTTCGCGTACGCTCACGGCCGTCGCAGCGAGAACGGAGAGCTTCAGACCCTGCGTGCCAAGGCGATGTCCAACGACGCGTTCCACAGTCCGGTTCTGCCGCCACAGCGTCGCTGGTTCGAACGCTGGCTTGCCCGCTGAAAGAAGGCGGTCAGCCGTTGGCGGGATGGCTGTGCGGCAACACGTGCCGGCCCCGGATCAGTGACGGGCGGGGAGCCCGCTGCTCCTGATGGGCGACGAGTCCGCGCTGCGGCCGGCTTTGGCGTCCGTCGTCTGTCCTCGGGGACAGAATGTGATCTGGACGTCGGCATCCAGTGCCTCCGCTACGGCGGCGAGGGTGCGGACTGTCAGATTCGCCTCGCCGGACATGATCTGGCTGACACGGCCGGGGCTGACGCCCATGGCCGCAGCCAGATCGGAGCGGGTCTTGCCCTGCCCTGCCAGCAGGCCGGCCAGGGAGGCCGTCGCCTGCCGCGCTATCCGGGAGGCCGCTGACGTCGTCCGGCTCTCGTCACGGGCAAAAATGCCCATGATTCACCCCCAACTCATGGAGAGACAACGCTCGTTGCCACTCCATCAGCATGCCACCTTTAGCTTTGGCTAAAAACTCGGTTGGTGAAGAATCTACGCCTGATACTCCCGTCCAAACCACTGACCTGCAGCAGTGCGGCGTGAAACTGCCGCGAAATCACCCTTTTGGGTCGGTGATCCTGTGGGCGACTCGGGACGAGTCGTGCCCGGTTCGAGATGTGTGACGTTTGAACATTCTGGTGCGCTGTTGTTTCAGGGCGCTCATGTGACAGCTGTGCCCTGCTCGGACAGTGACGGCGACAACGGGGCTTCAGGGTGGGAATGAGAACTGAACACAGGGTTCGGCGCGGTCGTCGGGCCGGGCTGAAAACGCGCACGTGGGTGGCGCTCGGGGCGGTGATCGCCGGGGGCAGTGCCGCTGTCGCGACCGTCGCGATGGCCGGGTCGGGGGGCCGTGCTTCGGGCGTGCCGGGACCGATCAAGACGCATGTCCGGTCGCTGGCTCTGAGCGGGGCGAGCGCGTCACTCAAGACGCTGGGGGCCCAGTCCACGGATCCGTTCAGCATGGTGGGCGTCACTTGGAACGGCGCGCACGCCAAGCTGCGCGGCACGGTGGAGGTGCGCACCCGCTCCGCCGCCGGCGGCCACTGGACGCCGTGGCTGAAGATGCAGCAGCCGGACGACGTCCCCGACCCGGCCGAGCTGAACCGTCCCGGGGTACGGGGCGGGATGTCGCCGATGTGGACGGGGCCGTCGAACGGCATCCAGGTCCGCGCAACCGGCGCGGGCAAGACGACTGGGCTGCCGACCGGGCTGAGGGTGGACCTGGTCGACCCGGGCAAGGCCGCCACGGGCACCGGGGGCGCCACCGGCTCCGGCATGGCCCCGGCGGGCTACGCCATGGACGCGACGGCCACCGACACCGCTACGGCCACCGACGCGGCCACGCCGACGGACACGTCCACTGCGGCCGACACCGCGACGGCCAGCGACAGCGCCGCCCCGACCGACACGGCCACGGCGACGGGCTCGGCCACTCCCACGGCCACGGACTCCACCTCCGCCGCGCCGTCCACCGGCACTTCGCCCTCCGCCTCCGGCTCGGCGAGCGCCTCGCCGACGACCTGGCCGAGTCAGCTGCCGACCATGGACCAGGCGTATCCGTCCTGCCCGGCCTCCTCGGCCAGCCCCTCCGCGTCGGCGTCCCCGACCGCGCCGGACCCGATGCCGGCCACGACCACCTCGACGGTGGCGCCGCCGACCGTGGTCACCCGGGCCGGCTGGGGCGCGGACGAGTGTGCCCGGGAGGCCGGATATCCGTCATACGGCTCGTCGGCGAAGGTGATGTTCGTCCACCACACGGACACAACGAACAACTACTCCTGCGCCGACTCCCCGGCGATCGTGCGGGGCATCTACGCCGAGCACCTCAACCAGGGCTGGCGCGACCTCGGCTACAACTTCCTCGTCGACAAGTGCGGCACCATCTTCGAGGGCCGCTTCGGCGGGATGGCGCTGCCCGTCGTCGGCGCGCAGACCTACGGGTTCAACACCAACAGCATGGGCGTGGCCGCCATCGGCACGTACACCGACCTCAGCGGCGGTGACTCCACGGCCAGCACCTTCCCCGGGGCCACGCCGAGCCAGGCGATGCTGGGCTCGATCGCCCGGATCGCGGCTTGGAAGTTCGGCATGACCGGGATGAACCCGGGCACCGGTACCGCGTCGCTGCCCGAGGGTGCCTCCGACAGCTCCGGCTTCACACTGGGCAACAGCTACAACTTCAATGTGATCTCCGGGCACCGCAACGGCTTCGCCACCGACTGCCCCGGCAACCAGCTCTACAACGCCCTGAGCACGATCCGCTCCTACGCGGCCGGCCCGGTCAGTGCCGTCACCGTCACCGGAATGTCCGGCGGGGCGACCAAGTCCGGGACGAGCTATTACACCAAGGGCGCGGCCACGGTGAGCTGGACGACCTCCACGCCGTCCGCGGTGATCTCCGGCTTCGACGTCCTGGTCGACGGCAAGGCCGTGGCTCATGCTTCCGGTTCCGACCGCTCCGCCTCGATCTCGGTGGCCGCAGGCAGCCACACGGTCCAGGTGCGCGCCACCCACGTCAGCGGCTCGACCACGCTGTCCGGTTCGGTCACCCTGGTCGGCGACACCACCGCGCCCACCTTCCCGACCGCTCCCGGCGTGAGTGTGCGCACCGGCACGGTGAGTTCGACAGCGGTTCCGGTCACGGTGACCTGGAAGGCATCCGACAACGCGGCACTGGCCAAGGTCCTTGCGACCTCGCCCTCCTCGGCCACCTTCGGCCCTACGGTGGCCTCCTGGGCGACCAGCGCCAAGCCCGGAAGCTCGGACCTGTTCGCGCTGAAGGCGTACGACGTGGCAGGAAACAGCGTCGGCGCCTCCGTCTACCGGACGCCGTCGATCATCCAGGAGACCTCCACCACCCGCACCGGCACCTGGACCCACAAGAGCAGCACCAGCTACCTGGGCGGCTACTCCTACAGCTCCTCCTCGACCGGTGCCTCGATGAGCTGGACCTTCACCGGCCGCTCGGTGGCCTGGATCGTCTCGCGGGCCTCCACCTCCGGCCAGGCGTACGTCTACGTTGACGGCACCAAGGTCACCACGGTGGACCTGAAGTCCTCCACCACGCTGTACCGACAGGCGATCTGGACCAAGACCTGGTCCAGCTCCGGCAAGCACACCCTGAAGATCGTCGTGGTCGGCACCTCGGGCCGCCCGACGGTCACCACCGACGGTATCGCGACCATCGGCTGACCGGTTGACCGCACCTGACGAAGGAGCCCTCTGTCCGCGGCAAGTCCGCGGACAGAGGGCTCCTTTCATGCGAGGCAATCATCGCTGTTCGCCGCCGGGCGGGCACCTGACCGGAGTTGTCACCCACGGGCCGGCACCCAGGTGGGCGCGCTCGGGTCGGTCACCAGCCGCACGTTCACTCCGTGCCGACGGTGCACCCGATCAGTGCCGACGCTGAGAATGCTCACTGGTCATCGAATGGAACTTCCCTGATCGGGAGTTGCACCGAACGATGCACGGTCCTGCTCGGTGCTCTCGTTACCTGTCGGAGCGCGGGTCTGTCGTGGGTAGTTCCACAGTGATGCGGATCCCGCCAGCGGGGCGCGGGGTGAGGGTGAGGGTTCCGTCGTGTGCGTGGGTGATGGTTTTGACGATTGTCAGGCCGAGGCCGACGCCTGCGTGGTCGGTGTGTATGCGCTCGGTGCCGCGCTGGAAGGGTTCGGTGAGCGTCGAAGCAAGCTCTGGGGTGACCTGCTCGCCGGTGTTCTCGACAGTGAGCACCGCACTGTGCGGGCGGACGCTGGTATTCACCCACACGATGCCTTTTTCAGGCAGATTGTGGACGATCGCGTTCTGCACGAGGTTCATGGTCAGCTGCAGGAGGAGTGCGTGCGATCCGATCGTGGGGGTGATGTCGCCGCAGGTCTCGATGGTGACGCCACGCTTCTCTGCGAGGGGCAGGAGCGTTTCGGTGGCTTCTTCCGCTACGAGAGACAGGTCGACGTGTTCTCGGGTGAAGGACCGCTGCTCAGCACGGCTGAGCAGGAGCAATGCCTCGGTAAGGTCGATCGCCCGGGTGTTGACGGCGTGGAGGCGGGCGATGAGTTCGCCGGTGTCGTGGTTCGGATCGGTGCGGGCCACGTCGAGAAGTGCCTTCGAGATCGCCAGCGGGGTGCGCAACTCGTGCGAGGCGTTGGCTGCGAATCTCTGCTGTTCGGCGACGTGTGCTTCGAGCCGTGCCAGCATCGTGTCGAAGGCGTCGGCGAGTTCGCGGAACTCATCTGTGCGGCCCGGTAGCCGGATTCGGTGGGAGAGCTCTCCGGTCGAGGCCAGGCGGGTGGCGTCGGTGATGCGGGTCAGGGGGGCGAGCATGCGCCCGGCGAGGATCCACCCTCCCACGAGGCCGAACATCAGCAGGAATGCCAACACTGCGGCTGCCCTCGGAGCGAAAACGCGGAGGAGGTTGGACCGGACGGGAAAAACCCCATGAGTGAGGGTGCCAGAGGAGACGATGAGCGCACGTTCAGGGACGTAACGCAGGAGGAACACCCACACGGCAGCAAGCAGCAAGGCACCCGCCAGCATGAGGAATCCGGCGTAGCTGAGGGTGAGTTTGAGGCGAACGCTCAGCCCCGGCGTTCTATCCACGGTCTCCTCCCTCGTGTCCGGCCTCTGGCTGTGTGTCGATGCGGTAGCCGACGCCGGGCACGGTGGCGATGATCCACGGTTCGCCGAGACGCTTGCGCAGTGCCGAGACGGTGATGCGCACGGCGTTGGTGAAGGGGTCGGCGTTCTCATCCCAGGCGCGTTCCAGGAGTTCTTCGGCGCTGACGACTCCTCCTTCGGCGGCGACGAGGACTTCGAGCACGGCGAACTGTTTCCGGGTGAGCGCGACGTAACGGTCGTCGCGGTAGACCTCTCTGCGGAACGGGTCCAGGCGCAGGCCTGCGATCTCTCGCACGGGTGGTCTGTTGTGGGCGCGCCTGCGGTCGAGTGCTCTGAGCCTGAGCGCGAGTTCCTGGAGTTCGAAGGGTTTTGTGAGGTAGTCGTCGGCGCCGAGTTCGAACCCGGAGGCCTTGTCGTCGAGACGGTCGGCTGCGGTGAGCATGAGGATCGGCATGCCGCTGCCGGAGGCGACGATGCGTTTGGCGATCTCGTCGCCGGACGGTCCGGGGATGTCGCGGTCGAGGATGGCGATGTCGTAGGTGTTGATGCTCAGCAGTTCCAGAGCGGTGCTGCCGTCACCTGCGATGTCGGCCGCGATCGCTTCCAGGCGTAGGCCGTCGCGGATGGCTTCCGCCAGAAAGGGTTCGTCCTCGACGATCAACACGCGCATGCTCTTGATGCTACGAGCCGACGCATATCGCCGACATATCGAAAATCCCATACGTGCCGGCAACACAACGCTGCGTTGACTGGCGGCATGAACCTCTCCCCGCCGTCAGCGCGGACAACGAGCCGCCGGAATCACCGGCGTCCGGTTGTCTGCCTGAGAGCCGACGTCGCAGCGATCGCCGGACCCCTCGGCTGTCCGCATACGTCTCGCAATGAGCACCGTGGTGCGCTCAGTGCGACAGACTGCCTCCATCCCGACGGCATGACGCTCTTCGATGACACCCGCGCATGTGTGCCACCCCACCCAGGACCCGAGGATGCAGTCAGTGACCAGCACTTTTCGTACCGACACCACCGACGGTGAGCGCGGACGGACGATGCCGCAGGCGGACATGGCGGAGACCGGACAAGCCGACGCCGGCTGCTGGAATACGGGCGCTGGGACCTGGCGCACGGCCATCCGCCGGGCGATACGCGCCGCCTCCCGGCCGGGGCCCTGGAAACGCGGTCCGGTGCTCGCGGTGCTGGCGCTGCTGCTCGGGCTGCTCATGCTGCTGCACGCGAAGATCCCGAACCGGGGGATCGGGAACCTCGGCAGCCTGGCAGAGACCTTCCTGCCGTGGTCCGGCCTGTTCATCCCGGTGCTGCTGGCCGGGTCGCTGTGGCGCCGCTCCGCCTCCGCGGTGGTCGCGCTGCTGCTGCCGGTCATCGTGTGGCTGAACCTCTTCGGCGGGCTGCTCGGCGACAAGTCCCACCCGGGCAGCGACCTCACCGTGGCCGAACAAAACGTCAATGCCGACAATCCCGACCCGGTCGGCACCGCCCGCGACCTGGCCGCCTCCGGCGCGGACGTACTGGCCCTGGTGGAGCTGACCCTGCAGGCCACGGGCACGTACGAGAAGGAGCTGGCGAAGCCATATCCGTACCACACGGTGCAGGGCACGGTTGGGCTGTGGAGCAGGCTGCCGCTGTCGGACACCCGGCCGGTCGACATCAAGATGGACTACGGGCCGCTGGCGGACACCAAGCCGGCCGACATCAAGATGGCCTCGAACCGGGCGCTGCGCACCACGGTCGCCACGGACCACGGGCCGCTGGCGGTCTATGTGGCCCACTTGGGGTCCGTACGGGTGATGCCCAGGGGAGGCTTCTGGACGGACCAGCGGGACAGAGGCGCGCAGGCGCTCGGCACGGCCATCGGCGCCGATCCGAGTCCGCGGGTGGTGCTGCTTGGCGACCTGAACGGCACCACGGACGACCGCGCGTTCGCCGCCATCACCTCGCATCTGCGCTCGGCCCAGGACGAGGCCGGGAACGGCTTCGGCTTCACCTGGCCGGCAAAGTTCCCGATGGTGCGGATCGACCAGATCCTGGTCAGAGGCGTGAAGCCGGAGAGCTCGTGGGTGCTGCCGGCCACCGGCAGCGACCACCTGGCGGTGGCGGCCGGAATCAGCTGGTGAACACCGTGTAAGGGAGGCGGATGGCGTGGTGCCCCCGAGGTGGGTCGAGCGTTCCGGGAATTCCGGGTAGAAGGTCATGTGCCTTGGGGTGTCGGCGACTGCGACGTTGATGAGGTGGAGCATGGGCGCCGGGGTCCACGACGACGATCTCCCCGGGCGAGGCGGTCGCGGTGAGGGGATGCTGTTCGAGGCAGTCGCTCAGGCGCCCGGTCTGCTGCGCTGTGGCGAGGCCGCCAGGTGCATGCCGCATAAGCGTGCGCAGTGCCATGACCTCCGGGATGTGGCGGGGCCGGATGCGGCCGTGCCGCCCCGCCGTCCAGGACGTGACGGCACGCAGTCTCACAGGGCTGCACGCCTCCCCGGCCAACCTGGGCGGGCGTAGATCGGATGTCACGTAATGATCTCCGGCGGCGGACGTGACCGGTGGCCGTGATCTCAGGGCCGTGTCCAGCACGAACCGACAGCACGCCGGGTTCGAGCGAGGCGGCCACCGTGCGCCACGCATCCGGCACGAGGCTCCCTCCCGTCCACGAACCGCCGCACGGGATCGGGGCTGCTCGCCGGCCGCCCTGCTGAGCCGCCCCCGGCTGCCTCGCGGGTATACGGACCGCGAGGCAGCCAGGAGCACGATCGGGGGATCAGCCGTGGACGACGAACGTCTTGGCCTTACCGGAGTGGCTGGAGCAGGACTGCTTCTCCTCAGCGGTCATCTTCCTGGACTTCACGACCACCGCGTTGCTCTGGCCGTCCGTCCCGTTCGGGGCAGGCCCGGTGATGACGTCGGGGACGAACCAGAAATAGTGACCCCACTTCCGGTTGTCGTAATGGGTCTGCCATGTGCCGGAGACGGTCTGCATCACCTGCGCACGGGAGATCCAGCCGACTTCACCGGGTTTCACGGTCATGTTGACGGAGCTGGTCTCCGAGTGCGTGCTCGACCAGGTGTGGCTGTAAGTCGCCGTCACGCTGAGGTCGATGATTCCGGCTATCTTGCCGCCCGCCGTCACGGATACGCCCGCCGAGTCCGTGGAACCGACCGTGTCGGACCAGGTCATCGACTGGGTGGCAGGCGAGGTGCTGCAGTTGTAGAGCGAGTCGGAGACCCGGTGGAACTCTCCGAGGTACGCCTGGCCCAACTGCGGTTCGTTGAAGGTGCACTTCCCTTCACCCGTGTCGCAGTCGGCTATGAGCTGTGCCCGGGTGGGCTGGTCATCGGCCGAAGCCGGAACGGCTATCGCCGCGACCATGCCCAGGGCAGCCGCTGAGAGCGCCACCATCCGTCCGCCGTAGCGCGTCCTGCGGTTGTTCGCCATACATGTGCCTTTCGCTGTGCATGAGGGGGGTCGGTGATCGCAGGAAGAGCAACTGCAGTTACCGCGATCACCGCCTGTCGCGATCTAGGAGTCGCAACAACTGACCTATCTACACCACCAGTTGAAGAAATCCCAGCCGCGGACCACCTTCCGCCGGTAAGTGATCGGCGGGATCCGCCTCGCCTCCGCGATGGCGTGCCGCTCTCCCCGGCCGAGGACCGCGGTTCGCCGCCGCTGGAGGCACCCGCCGTGGTGACGCGACCGAGGCGCTCGTCGCATGTAGCAGCGGATTCGCTGTGGCGAGTCCGGGAGCGGCCAGATGTCAGGCCGTCGTGCCGGCCGCATGCCGGCCCTTCGCGTGGGCGTGCCACCCGACGAGCGCCATTACGGTCCAGAGTTGGTCAGCTACTTTCAGCTTTCCTTGGCCGGGCTCTCATCCGCCTGCTGCGATAAGCTGTAGCGAGAGTGTGCTCGCCGGTCCCTCGCGGCTCAGCCGCCCCGAACGGCGCGGCATGGCGGCCGACACCTGCTCGGTCAGCGGGAAATCCCACAGTGCCAGGGGACAGTTGCCTTCCCGGGGTCCGTTCTCCCGTAGGTCGGTTTTCATGGACCTGAACACCATCACCGAAGTCATCCGGCGACCGTCCGAGCGGCCAGGCAGGGACTGGCACGAGGGCGACGCCTGGCTCGCAGGCGGAACATGGCTCTATTCCACGGAGCAGCCGGACCTGCGACGGCTGATCGACCTGACGGCGTTGCGCTGGGAACCTCTTGTTCCGACCGACGAGGGCCTGGAGATCAGCGCCACATGCACCATTCGCGACCTGTACGCCTTCCCATGGCCGCAGGCCTGGACCGCCGGAATCCTCTTCCGGAAAAGCTGTGAGGCATTCCTGTCCTCGTTCAAGGTCTGGAACGCGGCGACCGTCGGCGGAAACATCTGCATGTCCTTGCCCGCCGGACCGATGATCACGTTGTCGGTCGCACTGGAGGCGCAGTACGAACTCTGGGCGCCCGACGGCTCCGTGCGCTTCGTCGACGCCCTCGACTTCGTCACGGGCGACCACCAGAACGTTCTCGCCCCCGGGGAGATCCTTCGGCGCATCACCATTCCGGAGCGCGCGCTGCGCAAACGCACCGCGCACCGTCGCTTCACGCTGACCCGGCTCGGCCGTTCGACGGTGTTCCTCGTCGGCACGCAACGGCTGGGAGCGAGTGACCTGGTACTCACGGTCACCGCCGGCACCACGCGGCCGGTCCGCATCGCCTTCGACTCCCTGCCCGATGTTCGAACCCTGCGGCAGAGCATCGACGCCGTGCCGGCCGACGTCTGGTTCGCCGATCCCAACGGGACCCCTGACCACCGCCGGCATCTGACACGGCACTTCGCCGAAGAGATCTGCCGCGAACTCACGGCTGGGGACCTGGCATGAGCTACCTCGTGAACGGCAAGGCATTCGACCGGGAACCAGCGCCCGGCCAGTGCCTGCGCACCTTCCTGCGCGAACTCGGCCACTTCGGCGTCAAGAAGGGGTGCGACGCGGGCGACTGCGGCGCCTGCACGGTCTGGCTGGACGGCGTACCGGTGCACAGCTGCATCACCCCCGCGTTCCGCGCGGACGGCCGCGAGGTCACCACGATCGAAGGCCTTGGACGGCCCGGCGCCCTCCATCCCATGCAGCGGCAGTTCGAGGACGCCCCGGGGTTCCAGTGCGGTTTCTGCACCGCAGGGATGATCATGACGTCGGCGACCTTCACCGAGGACCAGAAGGCGGATCTGCCACGGGCGTTGAAGGGCAACCTCTGCCGCTGCACCGGATACCGGGCGATCGAGGACGCCGTGAAGGGCGTCAGTGCGGTGGAGACGGCGGCACCGGGCAAGGCCGTCGGGACGAGCGTCGGCGCTCCCGCGGGCCACGACGTGGTGACGGGTCGCGCCGAGTTCACCATGGACACGCGCATCGACGGCATGTTGCACCTCAAGGTGCTGCACTCACCCCACGCGCACGCCCGGATCCTCTCGGTCGACAGGAGCGCCGCCCTCGCGGTGCCCGGCGTGCACCGGGTCTACACCTGGGAAGACGTACCCCGCAGGCGCTTCACCACGGCGATCCACACCGACCACCTGGTCGACCCGGACGACACCTACATCCTCGACGACACGGTCCGCTTCGCCGGCCAGCGCGTCGCCGCGGTCCTGGCCGACACGGTCGGGGCGGCCGAGGAGGGCTGCCGGCGTCTCGCGGTCGAGTACGAGGTGCTGCCGGCGGTGTTCGACCCGGAGGCGGCGATGGCGGACGGGGCACCCCAACTGCACGGCTCCCACGATCCGTTCGTCCGGGACCCCGTCCACAACCTCCTGCTCGAACTCCACTCGCACATCGGCGACGTCGACGCGGGATTCGCCGCGGCCGACGTGATCCACGAAGGCACATACTTCTCGCCTCGGGTGCAGCACGCGCATCTGGAGACCCATGGTTCCATCGCCTGGATGGAGGACGGCCGGCTGAACGTCCGCACCAGTTCGCAGTCACCGTCGATCGCGAAGGTCAAACTGGCGTACCTGTTCGCGTTGCGCCCGGACCAGCTGAGGGTGTTCTGCAAGCGCGTCGGCGGCGGATTCGGCGGCAAACAGGAGGTGATCGCCGAGGACCTGGTCGCGCTTGCCACCTTGGACACCGGGCGGCCCACCTGCCTCGAGTACACCCGCGAGGAGGAGTTCACCACAGCTTCCCCGCGGCATCCGATGACCCTGACGGTCAAGCTCGGCGCGAAGGCCGACGGAACGCTCACCGCCTTCCAGATACGCAACGTGTCGAACACCGGCGCCTACGGCAACCATGGCGGCGAAACGCTGTACGCGGGCGGGGCCGCCGTCATGATCTACCGCTGCCGCAACAAGAAATATGACGCGTACTCCGTCTACACGAACACCGTGCCGAGCGGGGCGCTGCGAGGTTACGGGATGACGCAGCCGGCGTTCGCCGTGGAGTCGGCCATGGACGAACTGGCCCGCGCCCTTCAGATCGACCCGCTGGAACTGCGCCGACGCAACATCGTGCGGCCGGGTGAGCCCCTGCTCGCCCTGCACGACGGCCCCGACGACGTCATCTTCACCGAGGACGGACTCGCCAAGTGCATCGACCTCGTGGACGATGCCCTGGCCCGTACGGCCGACCTGCCCCCTCCCGGTCCCGAGTGGCTCGTCGGAGCCGGAGCGGCGAGTTCCCTGCATGAGACCGCGCCCCCGACGGAACACCTCTCCGAAGCCTGGGTCACCCTGGGCGACGATCTCATCTACGAACTGGCCGTCGGAACCCCCGAGTTCGGGGAGGGAACCTCCACGGCCCATGTCCAGATCGCAGCCAACCAGCTGGGCACGACACCCTCCCGGATCCGTCTGGTGCAGTCCGACACCGACCGCACGGGATTCGACACCGGTGCCTTCGCGAGCGCGGGCCTCTTCGTGGCGGGCAACGCGGTCCTGCGGGCGGCCAATGCCGTGCGCGACCGCATCCTGGAATTCGCCGCGGCGCACACGGGCGTCCATGTCGTGATGTGCACGATGGACGACGACGGTGTCGTCTGCGGGGACCGGCGCGTGTCCCTGGCCGAACTCGTCGCGTTGGCCCGGGCGCGTGGAATCCGTTTCACCGCCGCACGCAAGGCATACGGCTCGCCCCGGAGCGTCACCTCCAACACGCAGGGGTTCCGGGTCGCCGTGCACCGCGTGACGGGTGAGATACGGATCCTGTACAGCGTGCACGCGGCGGACGCCGGGGTGATCATCAACCCGGCACAGGTCCGGGGACAGGTGGAGGGCGGTGTCGCCCAGGGGATCGGCTTCGCGTTGACCGAGAACCACCACGTGGACGACAGCGGCGTCATGGTCAACCCGAACCTCCGAAACTACCGCATCCCCACCTACGCCGACGTCCCCCGTACCGAGGTGCTCCTGGTGGGCTCGGCGGATTCGGTGGGGCCCATGCGGGCCAAGGGGATGGCCGAGTGCTGTATCAACCCGGTGGCCCCCGCGCTCGCGAACGCGGTGCATGACGCGACGGGCGTCCGCTACCGTGCGCTGCCGCTGACTCCGGAACGCATCTACGGCCGACTCCCCGCAGAGCAGTCGGTGTCGACAGGTTGAGCCACCATGAACACCGGAAAGAACATAGCTGCCGCGGCGACGGCGATCATCGGGCAGAAGGTCCTGCCCGGTGTGGAGCGCGAGTTCGAGGCGTGGCAGAAGGACCTCAACTCCGCGGCCGCCTACTACCCCGGCTTCCTCGGCGCCGAGATCTCACCGCCGACATCGCTGCAACCCGACTGGGTCGTCGTGTACAGGTTCGACTCGGTGGCGCATCTGCAGGCGTGGATCAACAGCGCGACCAGGCAGACGTATCTCGACGTCGGCGCCAAGTACTTCGACGGCCCTGCGACCCAGCAGGTGGTCAGCAGCGGCACGCAGGCACTGGATCCGCTGGTCACCGTGGTGGTCACCCACCGCGTCCACCCGAACCAGGTCGACGACTTCCTCGCCTGGCAGCACCGCATGGTCCAGGAGGAGAGCAAGTTCGAGGGGTTTCGCGGGACGGAGCTCTTCCGTCCCATCGAGGGGCTCCAGGAGGAATGGACCACGCTGTACCGCTACGACAGCGCCGAACACCTCGACGCCTGGCTGACATCGCCCGAACGGCAGAAGATCCTGGCCGAGGGCGAGAAGTTCAGCGACTTCAAACTGCACACGATCGACAATTCGTTCGGCAGTTGGTTCGCCTTCGAGGGCAACGGCAAGGAGGCACCGCCGCCGCCCTCCGAGACCAGGACCTCCCTCGCCGTCTGGGTCGGCCTCTACCCGACTGTCGTGCTCCTGACGCTGGCTCTGTCCCCGCTGCACATGCCGCTCTGGATCGGCCTGCTCGTGGGAAACCTGCTCTCGAGTTTCCTCATGAGCTTCCTCACCATGCCCTACTACGTGAACCCGCTGCTCGGGCGCTGGCTGCGGCCGTCGCCGGACGAACCGGCAAGGGCCAACGTCCGTGGCCTCGGTGTCGTCGTGGTGGCGATAGCCTTCTGGGCAGTCGTCTTCTACCTCGTCACGGTCCGGTTCTGGACGCTGCCCTGACCGGCGACCGCACGGACGGTCGTCGTCCGGGGGCCCGGTATTGGTCCGGACCGTAGTCGCCCGACAAGGCGAGTGCTGGTTCGGTGCTGACCAAAAGCCTTGTTCTGCACGTGGTGGTCCACGTCGCGGCGCTCGGGTACCTCGTCGCCCGGGAGGACATCGCCAGGTCCCTGGACACCGATCCGGACAGCCACGGCCGTGCTACGGGACGCCGGCGGGAGCCGGCTGCTCCGCCCAGATGGTCTTGCCGCTCTCGGAGCAGCGGGTGCCCCCGGCGGTCGACCGGCGGCGCGACCATGAAGAGGCTGCGGCCACGTTCGCCGCTTTCGGAGGCGACCCCTACGCGCGGGGGCGCGCCTGTGCCGTCCGCGATCTCGCAGACGAGTGACCGGTGCCGGATGAGCCGGGGACGGTGAGTGCTCGTGCGTGGCCGACGACCGGGGGATCGCAGGGGAGATCCCAGGTCGCCACACCGTCTGCCAGGAGGGCTTGCGGGCGGGCGCCGCGCGCCGCACGCCCGCCGCACCGTTCACCAAGGTCGGCCTCGCCGGTGTCGTCGCCGGGAAGATACGCGTGACAGCCGCGCTCGGCGCGATCACCGTGGCCCTGCCCTCGCCGCAGCCTTCGCCCTCCACCGCCGCACAGCCGCCCGGTACGCCCTCGACCTTCTCCTGCGTCTGGTGCCTGGTGCACACCGCGAAGCTGACGCACAGGGAGAGGGCGCGGGGGAGAGAACCGCTCACCCCAGGTCGAAGGTGTTGGGCAGTCCCAGTCTGTAGCGCACCTCGTCGATCCGCTTCAGGGGCTCCATCTCCGGCGGCCGGTACAGCTCCCACACACGGCATCGCTCGGCGTCCGAGCGGTCGGCGTCGAGCAGGGCGTTGACGGCTCGCCGCGCTGACTCGTTGGCACCTTCCATGGTCGCCAGGTCGACGTCGGTGCGGACGTAGTCGCCCGCGAGGAAGAAGTTCGGGATCGCCGTCCGCGCCGAGGGACGATGGTAGAGCGTGCCCGTCGGGTGGATGAGGAGCTGTTCGCGGTTGTGCGGGTCAGGGCCGCCCAGGCCTGTCACCGCCGGGTCCATGAACCAGCCGAGGCGGTCCTCGTCCCTGAGCGTGGTCTTGCCCGTGTCGTTCAGCCCGTCCTTCAGCTGCGCCCACAGCTCGGCGACGATCTCGTCCCTCGTGCACTCCTTGGCCGTCTTGCCGTACAGGATGCCGGGCTTGTCCCACTCCGAGATGATTGCTGAGAGGCAGTCGTGAGCCCGCCCGTCGCCGTAGTCGCGGGAGAAGTCCCGTACGTCCCAGAACTGCGCCTGGCCGATGGCCGTCACCGACCAGGGTGAGTCGAGGCAGTTGATGTGGCCGTGCACGACGGGTGTGGGCGTGCGCAGGTAGAACATCACGCCGGTCATCCAGTCCGTCTTCAGCGCCTCGCACCGGCCGAGCTGCGGGTCGGCGGCGCGCAGAGCCGTGCCCCAGGTGGCGCGGGCGTGCTCGACGGGCATGGCGGAGACATAGTGGTCGGCGGTGACCGTCCGCTCGTGGCCGCCGTCGCGGGCAGCGACGCGGACGCCGGTCACCCGCCCGCCCTTGTACCCGACCTCCAATACCTGCGTGCCGGTCACGAAGTCGACGCCGAGCGAGCGCAGGTGCGTCTCCCAGGGGTCGATCCAGGCCTCGCTGGTGGGAGCGTTCAGGACGCGGTCGATGTCGGCGTCGCCGTCCAACCCGCGGCCGAGCAGGCCCCACAGGATCAGGGCCTCGATGATGACGCGCCCCACGGTCCTGGTCGACGCCACCTCGGCGCGGGTGGCGACGAGGTTGCGGGTCTGCCCGATGCCGAGGAGCGTCTGGTACTCCCTGCTCATCTCCCCCGCGCGGATGAAGTCCCACCAGGCGACCTTCTCCCACTGGCCCTCGCGCCGTGCGTCGCAACTGGTGAGGTGGACAAGGAGACGGTCGGCGAAGTACGCGACCTCGTGGGCGGGCAGGCGGGTGCCCACGTCCAGGGCGGACAGGATCTGGTCGCGGATCCAGGACGCGGTGATGTCGCCGGGCGCCGGCGGGGTCGTGATCCTGCGCAGCGGGAAGTGCAGGTCGGGGCGGCCGGAGCCGCGGGCGAACAACTCCTCGGTGGCGGTGCGGAGGTTGCCGTGGACGCCGTCGGCGTTGCCGGGGAAGGGGATGCGGCGCATCGTGTCCGGCAGGTTCCGGTAGAAGCCGGGGAAGAAGCGGAACCCGTGCTCACCGGGCAGGGGCTTGCGGCCGTCGGCGGCCGTGCCGGGCACGTCCATCGAGCGGGCCTTGCCGCCGAGGGTGTCGTAGTACTCGTAGACGGTGACGGCGTAGCCGCGTTCAGCGAGTTCGTGGGCGGCGCTGAGCCCGGAGACTCCGCCGCCGAGGACGGCGACGCGCCGGCGGGAGGGCGTGGCCGCGGCTGCCCGCGCTCCGGGCCGTAACGCGGTCGCGCCGACCGCGCCGCCGGCGGCCGTGAGGAAACGTCTGCGGGAATGCCCGACGGCCGGCCGGGGCTGCTGCGCGTGTTCTGTTGTCATGCTTCCGGGAGGGTAGGGAGGGTTCCGGCAGCCCGGAAGCCTGTTTCCCGTCCTCCACAGCATCCTCACCACCACGGGGAGAAACAGACATGCGACGAATCACCGAGGTCGGCGAGGAGGTCCTGCACCAACCGGTGCCGGGATATGACGGAGTTCGGGCCCGACCTCTCAGCGAGCCGGACAAGTCGCGGTTGACCACGCCGAGTTCGAGTTCGAGCAGCGCTCGAGGACGTACCCGAGTAAGAAGGACAGAGGCAGCAACTTCGCCGAGTTCGGCCACCAGCTCCTGATCACTCGTGGCACATGGACGCGTCGTTCATACCCGCGCCGACCGACATGGGACACACACACTCTGTTCGGCCACGTCCAGACCCAGTGGACTGGCACGGGCAAGGAAACCATCCCGGCTGTGTCCTGCCCGGCTTCAGCCCGCATGGACGGTCGACACCAACCTGTACCCGGCGGCCGGCGCCAACCACCGGTTCATGCAGGAGAACATGGCCACCGATGGACGGAACCCAGTGGAACTCGGAGAAGAACCGTCATTTGAGACGAGCTGCGTCGAGTACGCAATGGCGTCGATCCGTGACTCCAGCGGAAGCGCGGCGTTCGATCTGCTGACGGATGTCGAACAGGACCCCAACGGTCCGTCGAGCACCGAGAAATGCGGCCGTGCGGGACTGAACGCCGTCCCTAAGCTGTTGCCGGATGTCCGGACCGTCGCCGACGAGGCCGGCTGCTCCAGGAGGCGATCCGGCAGGCGAGGCGCTCGGCCGGTCCCTCGGCGGGCTGACCACGAAACTCCACTTGCGACGGACGGCATGTGCCGCCCACTGGCGCTCGTCGACACACCGGGAGAGCGGGCCTGGCGCATCCAGTTCGAAGTGGTGATGGACCGAATCCGGGTGCGTGCCCGCACAGGGTGGGTCGGCCACCACGCACCCCGGAGAGTGTCAGCGCGGACCGTGTCCACAGCGACGGCATCGTCCGTGCCTACCTGCGACGGCGCGGGATCCGCCACGAGATTCCGGAGCAACGCGACAGCAAGGCCGCCCAGCGCCGCAAGGGAACACGGGGCGGGCGGTCCGTCTGAGGCGTGTATCGAAAGTGCCTGGTGAGGCTGGCGGAGAGCCCATTTGTGATCCAGAATGATTGGATGGTCACGCTTGAGACTCCCCGTTTGATCCTGCGTCGCTGGCGCGAGGAAGACGTTGCGCCCATGGCTGCCATCAATGCCGACCCCGAGGTCATGCGGTGGATACGTGACGGCAGCGTCCGTGACGAACAGCAGACTCACGACGGGATTCAGGCATGGGAGAGCGAGTGGGAGACACAGGGCTTCGGCCTGTTCGCCGTGGAGATCCGGTCCACTGGCGAGCTGGCCGGGTTCACCGGCCTTTCGGTGCCCGACTTCTTGCCGGAGGTACTGCCGGCGGTTGAGGTCGGCTGGCGGCTGGGACGTTCCCACTGGGGGCAGGGCTTGGCCACCGAGGCCGCTGCGGCCGCTGTACGGTTCGGGTTCGAAGAGCGAGGGCTGGAACGGATCGTCAGCATCGCTCAAGTGGGCAACGACGCCTCCGAACGGATCATGACCAAGCTGGGGATGCGTCCGGTCCGTGAGACCGTCAATCCCACCGGCGGTCGGCGAGTTCGGGTGTTCGAGTTGTCGTCGAACCAATACGTCACAACCACTCGTTGATGGCGGCAACGAGGACGTTAACCTCGTAGCGGACCGCGAGTTTGTCGTACCTGGTGGCCTGCTCGACAGCCAAGTGCAGCTTGGCCTTGAACCTGCCGCGCGAACGCCCCAGCCCGTGATCACCGGGCTCGTCGAAGACACCGCCCGGTGGTTCCTTCTGCAGCTCACCCTGCTTGCGGGCCCCGGCCGCATGCTGATCGGCACGGCACACGGTGGAGTCGACGCTCAGGTCCCACGCGATCGCGCCCTTCGTATCGGACAGGGCCTGGAGCCGGGTGAGAACCTGGTGCCAGGTGCCGTCTCGCTGACACCGGCGAAACAGGTCGTGGATCCGGCCCCACGGCCCGTACTCGACGGGCATGTCCCGCCATGGCCCCCGGTGCGGACCCGGAACCGTATGCCGTCGATCAACTGCCGTCGGGACCAGACCGGCGGCGGCCGCCCCACATCCCTCCTCTTCGGCAACGACTGCTCCAGGACCGCCCACTGCTCATCCGTGAGATCTCCCCGCCCCATGAACCGAGATCATCCACAGCTCAAGATCTACTTTCGATGCACGACCTGGCACGCATCATGCGCGACCTTTCCGGCCATCTGGGTTCACGCGCCGGGAGGGCGGAAGGTGACCCGTCGGCGCGTAGCCTCGTCGATCTCCTCGAGAGTGAGGAGGGGAGTGGCCCGCGTGTGGAGTGCGCCGCTGGCCTTGACGCTGAGGCTGACGGCGGCCATGGAGACTGGGTCGGGGAGGTCGAGGATGCACACGAGGTCGTCCTCTCCGAAGGCGAAGTACATGGCCTCGACCGTCCCGCCGAGACCGGCGACGACGTGGTCGACGGCGGCGCGGCGGCCACTCGCGCCCTCCTTGAGCAAGCCCTTCGTCCCCTCGGGCGTGTAGGTGGCGTGGATGAGGAACTTCGGCATAGGGGCGCTCCCTGCCCGTGACTTGTCCGGTATGCAGATCGGCCTTCCCGCCGGCACGCCGACCGCCAATCAACGGACGGCTGGATTCACTCGTACGGCACACCGGCCTGTGCCTGCTGGGGCAGCGCCTGAAACGGCAAAAGGCCACCACCTTGGAAGACGAGACCTCCTCAGCTGGCCCTTCTCTGCTCCGCTGTTGCACCGCACCACCACAGCCCGCCCGCCTGTATGACTGACGATCAGCCGGAGCTGCCGACGCCTCGCACCCGGTCTGCCCCGCGTCGTCGAGGTCACTCAGCATGTCGGGCGTTCTTCGCTGGAGTGTGCCCAGCCGTCGCCGTGCACGGGAATCACCCCCCCCGCATCTTGAACGGCCGGACATACACGGTGGCAGGCCGTCGCCGCACAGGACGAAACCCGTCGCCTCTCAGTCGACGGGCGGGGTGAGCCCGGACGCCCGGCCTTTGTGGGCCCGGCGAGCACCAGCGGGGCGTTCGGAGCGAAGGCACGCTCTCGCTGTCTCGCCAGGGCCGTGACGCCAGAAGGGGATGCGTGACCTGCTGTGACAAGCCTCACCGCGAATATGAGGGACCCCTCGACTACGCTGACAACGTCGAACATGAGGGCCTCCTCCGTTTGGTTCGGGCGGCTCCACGACGAACTGCTGCGAGCGTGCATCGCAGCCCAACGGAAGAGGCCGACCGCCTGCCTGCGCGGTCACGCACGAGACATGGAGATGACGATGAAGAGGTTGCTTGCGCGTGTCCAGGTCGCCGTCGCCGCCGCCGCGATCGCGGGCGGAGCCCTGCTCGGCAGTGCTGGGACGGCGATTGCGGCACCTGTTGCCCATGGCCAGGTTGCCGACGCCATGCCCGAGAAGGCCGGTGGCTTGGTCTCTTTCCCGGGTCGTCATGGGCGTGGACACGAGGGTGAACGCGACGATGGTCCGGACGGGCGCCGACTGTACGTCCGGCACGAAGGCAGGTGGACGGGCGGGACCCCGGTCCGCGAGTCCGTCGGTGTGGACCGCTGGTATGTGGACCAGCTCCGTGAAGCCGTTGGTGTGGACCGTTGGTATGTGGACCAGCTCCGTGAAGCCGTCGATGTCGACCGTTGGTATGCGGACCAGCTCGTGCTGGTCCGGCCGTCGGCCTACGGCGCACTGTGACCAACGGTGCGGGTCACGCTGGACCATCGGAGCAAGGGCTGTGAACTCGTTGCGAAGCGGGGTGTGCGAACTGCCGGTGCGGCCTGTCGTGGCGCACGACCTGTCGGTGTACCTGCGCATCGGACTGCGGTACGAGCCCGGCGATCCGTATGCCGTCCGTGCTGACTTTCACCCTGTCGGCGAGGACCGGACGGTGGAGCGGATCTTCAGCCCGGCCCCTGGTGCGGCAGTGACGCCTCGCGCCTGATCATCAGGCTCGAGGCGTCGGGCTTGTCCGGTGCCCGTCAGTCGCGGGTGTCTGTCGCCTTGGGCGGAAGCCCCGTACCGGTCAGCGGCGCCGGGAACCCCGCGCGCCGCGAGGCCCCGGCCGCATCATTCCCCCTCGTCGCACTCGGGGCATTCCTCACGGGGGCATTCCAAGGAGATCAGAGTCTGTTCGACCTGCTGAGGCGTCAGCGGCGGCTCGGGCAGTTCGTGGGCGCACTCGGCGCGGAAGGCGTCGAGCATCAGGTGCAAGTGGCGGCGCCAGGCGTTGGGGGCCACGGCGCGGGTCGCCTGGATGATGCCCGCCTGGGACCAGATCACGAAAGCGATGTCCTCTGGTGTGACGTCCTTGCGCACGACGCCCCGCTGCTGTGCGTTGTGGAAGATCTGGCCGGACAGTTCCCTTGCCTGCTCCTGGACCTGGCTGGTGAGCACATGAGTGGGCAGCCGGGCCGAGACCAGGTCGTTGAAGGCGCGGTCACAGGCCTGAAGTTCGCAGAATTTCTCCAGGTAGTAGCAGAACCCCTGCCAGGCGTCGTCCATCGCGGCGGCCTGTTTCGCGGCCTCGAGCAGATCCAGGAACTTCACGGCGAAGAGTTCTTCGACCAGCGAGAGCCGGGTGGGGAAATGGCGGTAGAGGGTTCCGATCGCCACGCCGGCCTCGCGGGCGACTCCCTCCAAGGAGGCGCCCAGACCCTGGGCGGCGAACGCCTCACGCGCAGCGGCCAGGATCGCATCCCGATTGCGCTGCGCGTCACGGCGCAACGGTTTGGCCGGAGCTTCGGCGAACGGGACGGGACGGTCACTCATGCACTCCACCGTAACATGAGGACCCCCTCGAAATCGTGGCGGGCGGCGGTGAGATTGCCCGCGGACGGGACCGCCGAACAGGACGATGCGGAGGCGGGCGCCCGTTCCCTGCCGCTGCCTCCGAGCGGTGTCGGCGGAGCGCGATGACCGCCGTCTCACGAAGGACTTCCTCGGCGTGGTTCCACGGGAGCGTTCGCCCGGGCGGTCGTGGACGCCGATCCCCTCCGACGACATCGGCCCGGTCAGAACGGTCGGGTCGTTCGGTCCAGGCGGACGACGACGATGGCGATGTCGTCGTCGGCGCCGCCGGCGAGGTTGAGGCGGGCGAGGAGGGCGTCGGCGAGGTGTTCCGCGCCGAACTCGGTGCAGGTGGCGAGTATGGCGGTCAGGCGGGCCAGGCCGGTGTCGATGTCCTCGTCGCGGCGTTCGATCAGGCCGTCGGTGTAGAGGATGAGGGTGTCGCCGGGAGTGTAGGTGGCGTTGGCCTGGGGACGGGGGACGTGGTCGGGGCGGGCGCCCAGCGGTGGGTCGGTGGCCTGGTCGAGCAGCACGCAGGAGCCGTCCGGGTGAAGCAGGACGGGCGGGGGGTGACCGGCGCTGCTGTAGATGAGCAGTTGGCTGTGGACGTCGACGAGGACCTGGACGGCGGTGGCGGCCAGTGCTCCCTCGACCGAGCGGGCGTACAGGCCCAGGACCTCCAGGGCTTGGGCGGGGCCGTGGACGGTGCGGGTGGCGGCGCTCAGCGCGCTGCGGAGCCTGCCCATGACGGTGGCTGCCGTCAGTCCGTGGCCGACCACGTCGCCGACCGCGACGGTGAAGCGGCCCGCAGGCAGGTCGACCGCGTCGTACCAGTCGCCGCACACGTTCAGTGATCCGGTCGCGGGCAGGTAGCGCACGGCGATATTCGGGTGCCGGGCCAGGTCCGGGGAGTGGAGCATGGCTTCTTGGAGGGCGACGGCGATGCGCCGTTCACGGGCGTGGGCCTGCCGCAGTTCCTCGTTCAGCTGCTGCAGTTGCCGCGCCCGGGCGTACAGCTCGGCCTCCATCGCCGCTTCCCGGCCGGGGCTGACCGACGGCAGGTGCGCCGTGCGGCGGGAGCGGACGACATCGGTCATGTCCTCGGACCGGTGGATGATCCAGGCGACATTTCCGTCCGGGCCGAGGACGGGCACGTTGATCGCGGTCCACCACCGCTCCTTGAACACCTCCGGGTTGCCGGGGACCGGGATGTCGTACTTCTGCAGAGCCATGTGATCCGTCTGGTGGGAGGACAGCACACGGTGCAGTGAGGCTTTCAGCGTCGTCACCCCGTCGGCCTCCGGATCGGTGGGGTTGTCCGGGAAGGCGTCGAAGAGGTACTGCCCGAGCAGCTCGCTCTTGCTCCGTCCGGTCACCTCGCAGAAGGCCGGGTTGGCGTCGGCGATCACCAAGTCCGTGCTGAGCACCAGGCACGGGCTCGGAAGGGCTGCGAACACCCCTGGGTAGTCGATCTCCGGTGTCACACGCATTGCCTGCCAGTCGCTCGCTCTTCAATCTACGAGAAATCCGGCTCCCGCGCCCGCCCGGCTCGCTGGTGGGCACGGGTGGCAGCGGCGTACGCCCGTCGGACGTATGCCGTGATCGGGATCCGCCTGGTTGTGTGGTGTTCCTCTCCCGGCCCGGCTGGTTCCGGCGCCGGGTGGACGCAGCGGTCGCCCGGCAGGACCGCCTGTGGCGTGCACCCCTGCCCGCGGCGCTGTCGTTGGGCCGTGCTGTGGCGGCGGCGTGCGAAGAGGCTTGGGCATGGCGAGGCGGTGCGGGCGGTCCGGTGTGGGCGGTCCGGTCCGGGCCGGAGGGTTGCGCGGCGCGCCGAGGAGGCGGAGGAAGGGCCACATCGCCCGGCGTCTGGGCGCGCCGACCACGCAGACACGGAGGCCGTCGACCGTGGACCCGGCCGCGCGTCTGCTGGGCCGGCCGTAGCCTGCGGCAGGGTCCTGCCGATCGGGCGCGAGCCCGTCCACCGGGGTGGTGTATCCGGTGGACGCCCAGCCAGGCACACCGGACGGCGTTGCCGGTCACACGGAGGTGGGGACCCGGGGCGCGGCGGAACGGTTGGCGATCGCGAGTCCCGGACCCTGCTGCGCCGGCTGGGAGGCGACGCCGAGCAACCGCGATCCGCCGATGCCTGTCGCCGACCTGGCAGGCCTGCGCGGTCCTGCGGATCGGGGAGGCCCTGGGGCTGCGCCGCGACGGCATGTACCTGCTCGCCTCCTCTCGTGCGGCAGGGTGCGGTATCGAGGGCCCGCATGTCGCCCGCAACACATGCTTTGCCGCCCGCATCCAGCAACGGGTGAAGCGGCTGTCCGAAGCACTGGGCGAGCAGGTCTGGCGCGGGCCGGGTCTCGAAGCCTTCGGCGACATCGACGAACTCCGGCGCACGGTCACCAGCGTGGAAGAACACAACGTCGAGCCCTCAGCCGGCTGGAAGCACGCGATGCCGAACTCGCCGCCGCACGAGAGCCGCCGACCGGGCGCTGACCAACGCTCTGAACCAGCGTGCCTGACAGTCGGCTCAGGGCGACTGGCCGGCCGCCGGTGACCGGCCCGCGAACGGATGCGAGGCCCCACGACCAGTATGCACCCTCAGCAGATATACACTCAGAGTATATCTCCGGTGTATGGTCCTCGCATGAGTGTTCCTCTCACCCTGTTGGGGCTGCTGGAGCGGGAGCCGAGCCACGGCTACGACCTCAAGCGCGACTACGACGCCTTCTTCAACCGCGGCAAACCGCTGCCGTACGGGCAGGTCTATACGACCCTTGGCCGGTTGGCGCGGGACGGGAAGGTCATCGCCGGCGAGGCGGAGCCCGGAGTCGGCCCCGAGCGCAAGCGCTACGTGATCACCGAGGCGGGGGCGACGGAGTTCGAGACCTGGCTCGCCGAGCCGGTGGCCCCCGAGCCCAACCTGCAGACCGTGCTGTTCACCAAAGTCGTGCTGGCCCTGATGCTCGGCCGCGACGCCCAGCAGTATCTCGACACCCAGCGGGCCGCCCATCTGCAGCGCATGCACGAGCTGAACCAGCTGCGCCGCACCGGCCCGATCATCGACGCCCTGCTCGCCGACCACGGACTGTTCCACCTGGAGGCCGACCTGCGATGGATCGAGCTGACCACGGCCCGGATGGACAAGCTCGCAGCGGCGGTGCGCACATGACCGCCCTGATCGAGGCTCGCGACCTCACTCTCTCCTTCGGCGAGACCCCCGCCCTGCGCGGCGCCAGCCTGGCCATCGAGGCCGGCGAGGTGTTCGCCGTGATGGGACCCAGCGGCTCGGGCAAGTCCACGCTGCTGCACTGTCTGGCCGGCATCCTCACCCCCGACTCGGGCGAGGTGCACTTCGACGGACGCCGCATCGACACCCTGAGCGAGGCCGAGCGCAGCGCCCTGCGCCGCGACACCTTCGGCTTCGTCTTCCAGTTCGGCCAGCTCGTCCCCGAGTTGACCGCCGAGGAGAACGTCGCCCTGCCGCTGCTGTTCGCCGGCGTGCGCCGGGCAGCCGCGCTCGCCGAGGCCCGGCCCTGGTTCGCCCGGCTGGGCCTGGACGGCCTGGAGCGGCGCCGCTCCGGGGAGTTGTCGGGCGGTCAGGCGCAGCGGGTGGCGCTGGCCCGCGGTCTGGTGGCCCGGCCCAAGGTGCTGTTCGCCGACGAGCCGACCGGGGCCCTGGACTCGCTGACCGGTGAGCAGGTGATGGACCTGATGGTGGACGCGGCCCACGAGGAGGGCACCACCGTCGTCCTGGTGACCCACGAGCCCCGGGTCGCCGCGCACGCCGACCGGGAGGCCATCGTCAGGGACGGCAAGGCCGGCCTGCTCACGACGGGACGGATCGCCTCGTGATCGCCTTCGCGCTCCGCCTCGCGGTCAGCGGCGGCCGGGAGGCGGTCGCCCGGCTGGCGATGATCGCCGCCGCGGTCGCCATCGGCGTCGGGCTGCTGCTGTCGACCTTCGCCAGCATGAACGCCGTCGAGCGGACGAACCAGCGGCAGGTGTGGCTCGACACCGGCGCCGCGAGCCGTACCGAGCGGGCGTCGGCGGACCGGCTGTGGTGGTGGCCGCACGGCGACTACTACGAGGGCAAGTCCCTCACCGAGGTCGACGTCGCCGCGACCGGCCCCAACTCGCCCGTCCCGCCCGGCCTGACGCACCTGCCCGCGCCCGGCGAGTACTACGCCTCCCCCGCGCTGGCCCAGCTGATCCGCGACACCCCGGCCGACCAGTTGGGCGACCGCTTCCCCGGGCGTCTCACCGGCACGATCGGCGACGCCGCTCTGGCCTCCCCGGACTCGCTGATCGCCGTCATCGGCCGTAACCCCGCCCAGATCAAGGGCGCACCAGGAGCGAGAGCGGTCACCACCATCGCCGACACCCGGCCATCCACCTGCGACAACGAGTGCTGGGACAACGCCGTGCGCGGCGACGCGATGACACTCATCTCCTCCGTGGTGGCCGGGGCGCTGATCTTCCCGGTGCTGATCTTCATCGCCACCGCGACCCGTCTGTCCGCCGCCACGCGCGAGCAGCGGTACGCGGCGATGCGGCTGGTCGGCGCCACTCCCCGGCAGGTGTCGGTGATCTCGGCGGTGGAGTCCGCGCTGGCGGCGGCCGCCGGGACGGTGACCGGCTTCGGGCTCTACGCCGCGCTGCGCCCGCTGGTCGCCACCATTCCGCTCACCGGGCAGCAGCGGTTCTTCCTTGCGGATCTGACGCTCAGCACCCCGCAGACCCTCGGCGTCGTCGTCGGCGTGCCGGTGGCGGCGGCGATCGCGGCGCGCCTCGCGCTGCGCCGGGTCACCATCTCCCCGCTCGGCGTGACCCGCCGGGTGACCCCGCGCCCGCCGCGCGCCTGGCGGCTGATCCCGCTGCTGGCGGGCCTCGCCGAGCTGGCGTACTTCGTCTTCGCAGGCCGCCGCCCGGCGACCGGGAACGGCCAGACGGCGGCCTACCTCCCGGGATTCCTGGTGGTGATGCTGGGCCTGGTGATCGCCGGGCCGTGGCTGACCATGACCGCCGCCCGGGCGGTGGCCCGGCGCACCCGACGCCCGGCCGCCCTGATCGCGGTGCGCCGGCTCGCCGACGACCCGAAGACCGGCTTCCGCGCGGTCAGCGGCCTCGTCCTGGCCCTGTTCGTGACCACGGCAACAGTCAGCATCATCGGCACCATCAACGACTACCGAGGCACACTGGGCGGCGACCGGCAGACCCGGACGGTTGTGGAGGACGGCGGCGACGGCGAGGCGCCGCTGGCCGGGGCCATCCCGGCACGGCTGCTCACCGAGGTGCGGGCGATCCCGGGCGTGCGGGGCGTGGCCGTCGTTCACGCCAACCCCGACGGCATCGGCAAGGATCCCACCGATCCCCGCCCGGAGGCGCCTGCGCTGGTGTCCTGCTCCGACCTGGCGCAGACCCCGATGGTCGGCCGCTGCCCGGCCGGAGCGA
Organism: Streptomyces sp. NPDC001093; assembly: GCF_040298985.1. NCBI lineage: Bacteria > Bacillati > Actinomycetota > Actinomycetes > Kitasatosporales > Streptomycetaceae > Streptomyces > Streptomyces sp. NPDC001093. The sequence goes on from NZ_JBEPBF010000046.1 coordinate 55,835, forward strand.
GCGCCACGGCCGTCGACTTCTACGCCTTCGTCAGCCTGCAGTCGCGGCCGGACCAGTGGCGCGCCGCCTCGATCAGCACGGCCGCCCTCGCCAGGCTGCCCGTGCAGATGGTCTACGTGCCCACCGACGGGTCGAAAGCCGCCATGGAACGCGTACGGACCCTGCTCACCACCGCCTACCCGCACCAACAGGCCCGCACGGTGGGCGACTGGGGCACCAACTTGCAGCAAGAGCTGGCCGGTTGGCGGCAACTGGCCAACGTGGTGCTGCTGACCACCCTGCCGATAGCAGGCTGCAGCCTGGCGGTGAGCGTCGTCGCGGGACTGTCGGATCGCCGACGCGCGTTCGCGTTGCTGCGGCTCACCGGCGCGCCGCTGCGGTTGCTGCAGCGGGTGATCGGCCTGGAGAGCATGCTGCCGCTGCTGGCGGTGGCTGCGATCTCGATCGGTACGGCCTTCGCCGCCTCCGCCCTGTTCCTGAAATCGCAGATGCACTACGACCTGGTGTCGCCGGGCGCGGCGTACTACGCGCTCGTCGCCCTCGGCCTCGTCGCCTCGCTGGGCATCATCGCCTCGACCCTCCCTCTGCTCAAACGCATCACCGGCCCAGGGGCCGCCCGCAACGGCTGACGCGCCAACTCGTTGATGGAGCAGTGTTCTGCGGTGAACATCCTCGAAGTGGCGCACCGCATAGGCATGTTCGGCTGGTCGAAGGGCGGGATGCCGACCGCCCTCGTCATGATCGAAGGCCAGCGTCGTTCCGTGAAGCGTCGGCACCGCGCAACTGCGCGGTGCCGACGAAGACCTCCAGGAATTGCCGGCTCCGTCCGGGGGGGCCAGGCTCAGCCGGCGGAGGTGTGGGCCGGGGAAAGCGTGCCGGTGGGGCATGGCTCGTCGGCTGGCTCCGGATGTTCCGAGGGTACCGACTCCGGTCGGGCGCCCGCGGAGTCCAGGCGGAGCATGGCGGTCTCGTCCGGGGTGCCGGGGACTGCCTGGTAGACCACCATTCGCTGGCCGCCCGTCCGGGCCAGTTGCATGACCTCGTAGGTCAGGGTCATCGGTCCGACCTGCGGATGCCGGAAGGACTTCTGCCCTCCGCCGCGTTCGCAGACGTCGTACCGCTCCCAGAGCCGAGCGAACTCCGGTGACTTCACCACCAGTTCACCGACGAGCGCGGTCAGCTCGGGATCATCAGGATCGGCTCCGGCAACGGCCCGCAGATGCGCCACCGAGAGCGCGACGGTCTCCTCCCAGGGCTGATAGAGCGTCCGGCCGACCGGGTGAAGGAAGAGATAGCGGGTCAGGTTGCGCTGCTCCTGCGGCCAGTCCCAGAGTCCGGGCAGCAGTCGACGGCCGGGCGGGTTCGCCGCCAGTATGCGGTTGTAGCGGCTGACCACGTAGGCGGGGAGCGGACGCACCGACTCCAGCATCCGCAGCACCGAGTCGCGGACGGCGTGTTCGGAGGAGGCGGGCAGTTCACCGATCCGTCCGGAGGCCAACTCTGCGAGTTCGTGGAGGCGTTCGTAGGCGTCGCCGCGCAGGCGCAGGGCGCGGCCGAGGGCGTCCACGACGGCGGGGGAGGGGTTGGTCTCCCGGCCGCGCTCCAGACGGATGTAGTAGTCGACGCTCACTCCGGCCAGCGCGGCCAGTTCCTCCCTGCGCAGTCCGGGAGTACGGCGCAGTCCCGCGCCGGCCGGGAGGCCGACGTCCTCCGGCCGGACCTGCGCCCTGCGGGCTTTCAGATATCTGCCGAGTTCGGTGCCCCGTGGGTCTGCTGCTGCCATTCGGCCCATTGTGGCAGGTGGACCGGGGACGTGGGGGGCCCTGTCAGGACCTGGAACGCCGCACCCCGGGAACAGCCCGGTCTGCCAGGCGCCCACGTGAGGGCGGAGAGTTGTTCTCGCAGCGGGCGGCCCGGCCGCCGGAGCCCAGGGCGTGCGAGGCACAGGACCGCGGCCCCGGCAGGCTGAGGCCGCCCGCCGACTCTCTCCGATGTGCAGTCATTTCCCTTTGTTTACCAAGGAGTTCATCATGCGATCCGTCCCTGTCCTTGCCACCTCCGCGTCCACCGCGCCCGCCCACGGGCACGGTCGGCAGTCGTCTGCGCCCACGCTCCGGCGACGACAGCCGCACCGGTCCCGACCAGCCGCGCCGCCCGCCGACGCCCTCACCGTGCCGCGGCGTGGCGGCACCGCGCTGGTCGCTGCGCTGCTCGGCTTCACGGTGATCACTATCGACGTCTCGGCCGTGAACATCGCTCTGCCCGCGATAGGGAGGTCCCTGAACGGCGGGATGACCGGACTGCAGTGGGTGGTGGACGCGTACACCCTGATGTTCGCGGCCCTGATGCTGTCCGCCGGCGCCCTCGCCGACCGTGCGGGCGCCCGCCGTGCCTACGCCTGGGGCGTGGCCCTGTTCACCCTCGCCTCCCTCGGCTGCGCCCTGGCGCCCGGCATCGGCGTGCTGGTCGGCGCGCGCGTGGCGCAGGGCGGCGCAGCCGCGGTCGTGATGCCGGCTTCGCTGGCTCTGATCCGGCAGGCCTACGAGGACGCCCGGGCGCGTGCCCGCGCCATCGCGCTGTGGACGGTCGGTGGTTCGGTGGCGATGGCCGCGGGGCCGGTGCTGGGCGGGCTGCTCACCGAGTCGGCCGGCTGGCGGGCGGTCTTCCTGATCAACCTTCCGGTGGGCGCGGTGATCCTGGGCCTGCTGGTCCGGGTGCCGCGCTCCGCGCGCCGGCCCGCCGCGGTGGACAGCGGCGGCCAGCTCACCGCCGTGTTGGCCCTCGCCGGGCTGGCCTTCGCGGTGATCGAGGGCGGTCACCTGGGCTGGACCAGCGGCCCCGTGCTGGTCGCCGCCGCGCTCGCCGTCGCCTCCGGGTTCGCCTTCCGCGTGGTGGAGGCCCGGCACCGCCAGCCCATGGTCCCCCTGGGCATGCTGACGGACCACCGGGTCGCTGTCCCGCTGGCGGTCGGTTTCGCTGTCAACGCGGCCTTCTACGGCGGGGTCTTCCTCCTCGGGCTGTACTACCAGCAGCTGCGCGGGATGTCGGGGATCACGGCCGGGCTGATGTTCGTCCCTATGTCGGCGGTGGTGACGGCGACCAACCTGGTTTCGCCGCGGCTGGCGGAGCGGATCGGGCGGCGGCCGGTGATCGTCGCCGGTCAGCTGATCTTCACCGGAGCGATGCTGGCCATGCTGCCGCTGGCCGCGCACACCCCGGTGTGGCTGGTGCTGGTCCTGCTGCTGCCGCTGAGCGTCGGCGGGGCGCTCGTGGTGCCCGCGCTGACCGCGCTCCTGATGGACGCCGTCCCTGGAGAGCGCGCGGGGACCGCGTCGGGGCTGCTCAACTCCTTCCGTCAGACCGGAGGCGCGCTTGCAGTCGCCCTCTTCGGCAGTCTGCTCCCCGGCCCCGGCGGGGGCTTCTCGCTCCCAGGCATGCGCATCGGCCTCCTGGCCGTCGCCGCCCTCCTCCTCGCCACCGCCGTCCTGTCCCGCCTCCTCCTGCCCCGGGGCTGACCCCCGCGACCGGCTCCACTCGGCCACCCACAGCGGATCCAGGTCCACGAACACGAGCTCGTTGTGCCGTACCGCCTCACGCAGTTCGGGGTACCTCTCCTGCCGCAGCAGGCAGTACGGCACAGCTCGTCATCGCCTCGGCCAGGAACAAGGGATGCGCCTCTCGGCCGCCGGCGTCCAGTGCATCCTCGCCGAGGATCGCCTGGCCGACGGCGCGGGCTGAATGTCACCCACAGCTACTGTGCGCGACACGGCCGACCCGTGCGGACGGGGAATCAGGGTGAGCAGGTCCGGTGACCCGCTGAGTACCGGGTGGGGTCCGAGGGTCTGGATCAGACTGTCCGCCGGTAGGGTCGGTGCCCGGGCCGCCATGAGATCGGAGAGGCGCCATGCCCAGTCGGAACGGCGGCCGGAGACCTACGCCGTTGAGCGGCATCTTCGCCGCGGATCTGCAGGTGTTCCGGTTCTACGAAGACGGAACCGTCCTCGACGTGCTCGTGCGCCCTGCACCCCGGCCCGAGGACGCCGAGGCACTCGCGAGGTGGCTGCGACGCGAAACGCCTATTTCAGGTGTTCACACGGCACACTTCGAACAGCGCGGGGCGCGTATTGCGTTCACCACCCGCGGCCACCTCAGGCCCGAGGAGATCAGGGTGCGCGGCACTTGGTCCCACGGCCGACTCACCCTGGGCCTCGCGGGTAGTGGCTGGGAGATCAAACCCCAGCACTTCTCACGCTTGGACGTCGCCCGGCGGTGAGCCCGTGCAACGCCCTGCATGTGGCGTGTTCAGGCGTGGAACTGCGCACAGAGCCAATCCAGTCATGCGTTTCGACTCCCACGATCCCGAGGCCAGCTCCGACCGATCGTCGGTGAACGGCACATGATCACGGCCGAGTCCGCCGGTCTGGGCAGCGGGAGGCAAGTCCACGTGCAGTTGCCGGGCCCTGTACGTCCTGACCTCGGGTATCACGCCCCGTATCACGCCCCGAGGCAGCGGATCGCACGGCCCGGTTCCCAGACTTCGTATGCGGCTCGCGCCCACGTGCGGGCCCATCTGACATGCCGGGCAGGGTGCGGCGAGCATCTCCAGGAGGCATCGGTCTCAGGCGACCTGCCTGGCCAGCCTGTGCAGGGCCCGCGCGGATGGTGATCCGGGGTCTGCCGTGATCAGGACGACTTCCTGGTCATCCTCGGGCACCAGCAGGACGTCGCAGTTCAACCGCAGCGGGCCGGCTTCCGGGTGGTTCAGGGTCTTGGTGCGGTGCCCGGGAGCGTGGACCGGATGCGTCTGCCAGATCTGCCGGAACTCCTCGCTGCCGGCGTGCAGTTCAGCCAGCAGGGCGGTGAGCTGTGGGTCGCGCGGGTAGCGGTCAGCGGCCCGGCGCAGCCGCGCCACGACGATGTGCCCGAACTCCTCGGCTTTGGAGCTCTCGTGCATCTGTCGCTCGCCCAGAAAGCGGCGCCGGGCCAGGTTTGCTGTCCCGCCGGCGAGGTCGCCACCGAGCAGTGCCTGGGCCAGGGGGTTCCAGGCGACGACGCCGTACGTCGCGTCAGTGACGATGGCAGCGGTCTCCGGCAGCCGCTCCAGCATCCGGGCCACGTGCGGGCGTACCCGCCGCACGGCGTTGCTGCCGGGCGGCGGTGGCGATCCCGCCAGACGGAACAGGTGGCTGCGCTCGGTCGACGTGAGGCGCAGTGCCTGGGCCAGCGAGTCAAGGATCCGGGCCGACGGCCGCGGGCCCCGGGCCTGCTCCAGCCGCGTGTAGTAGTCGACCGACATATGGGCGAGCACCGCCACTTCCTCGCGGCGCAGGCCCGGCGTACGGCGGGCGGTGCTCGTCGTCAGGCCGACCTCGTGCGGACGGAGGCCCGCCCGACGGTCCCGCAGGAAGCGGGCGAGTTCCTGCCGCGCCATGCCACCTCCCGCCGCCTGCCTGGTACAAACTGTCCCTGGCAGGGTGCCCACCGCCAGGGGACCGTAGTTTGCATGAACGATCGCACAGCTCTGGTCACCGGTGCCAACAAGGGCATCGGCAAGCACATCGCCCGGCTGCTCGCGGCCGAGGGTCTCACCGTGTACGTGGGCGCCCGCGATCCGGGGCGCGGACAGCGGGCCGTCGAAGAGATCGGTGCCGGCGCCCGGCTGCTGGTCCTCGACGTGACGGATCCCGACGCCATTGCACAAGCCGCGGCTCGGGTGAACCGCCTGGATGTGCTGGTCAACAACGCGGGCATCTCACCGTCACTCGCCCCACCGGCGGAGACCCCGGTCGAGGAGTACCGGCGCACGTACGAGACCAATGTGTTCGGGGTGGTGGCGGTGACCAATGCCTTCCTGCCCGCCCTGCGCCGGTCCCCGCACCCCCGCATCGTCAACATCTCCAGTGGTACAGCGTCGCTGACCTGGAGTACAAACCCCAACCCACAATTCGCCCCGGGAAGCGGTGGCGCCGCCGCCTACCGGTCGTCCAAGGCCGCTCTCAACGCCCTCACCGTTCTGTACGCCCAGACACTGGCCGAGGACGGCTTCAAGGTCAACGCGCTCGCCCCCGGCCTGCGGGCCACCGATCTCAACCCCAGGGCCGCCGCTGCCGGCGGTGACCCGGCCGAGGCCGCGCACGGTGCCCTCCGCCTGGCCCTGCTGCCAGACGACGGCCCCACGGGTGGCTTCTTCTCCTGGGACGGAACGCCCGTGCCCTGGTGATCGGTGAACAGCCATGGGCTGCGTCGGGGACGGGTGTCCCAGCGGTGAGTGGTCCAGGCTCTGCGGATGAGGCTGCGGACAGGGGTGATCGTGTCCGCGAGGTCGACGCGGCCGACCAGGTCCAGTGGGGCGGGCCGTCGGGCCGTCGGGACGGCGGGCACCGCGCACGGTCTTGCCGTCCACCGCGAGTGCGGGCGCGGGTTGGTCGTTTTGCTCGGCCGCACCGCTGCGCACCCGTTGGGCCGGCCACGCACCGATGGCAACGTCCAGTGCGTGGCCGTCGACTTTCTGGACCACACGCCGGTTGGCGGCCTCGGCCGTGGCGGCCGGGCCGGTGTCCGGTTCACGGCGCGGCCCGCCGAGTCGGATCAGCAGGTGGGCTGGGGCATCGGCGGCCCATTCGGCGATCGCCGCCAGGCACTTCGCGCTGCCCAGGACCGCACACGTCGCCTGGGTGATGACGAAGACCTGGGGGTGCCGGCGTCCCCGGCTGCGGCGCGGGCCGGTCACCGCTGCCACGTGGGGGAGCAGACAGGAGGCCTCGGCGGATGCGGGCTTTGCGGCCGTACCTGCCCCCGTACCCGGCCCGCGCCACCGTCGTCAAACCTGGCAAGCGAGCTGATTCCCCCTCACTTCCGGCGGCTGTGCGAACGAAGCGCACCTGTCGGCTAGCGTGAACGGGTGAATCAGGTCTGGGCGTCGTTGATCGGTGTCGTACTCGGCGGAGCTATGTCCTACTTGGCCCAGCTGACCACCGCACGCCAGGCCGCCCGCAGCGAGGACCAGCGCCAGGCCGCGCAACTGGCCGAGGCCCGCCGTGCCGAACGGCTCGAGGTGGTGCGGGAGTTCATCCAGCTCACGCAGCAGGGCATACGCCTCGCCGAGGAACGCTACGGGGCACCTGACTGGTCCTCCGGCTGCACCCCCCAATGGCGCGCCGCCGAACGGGACCTCATCGAACGCCTCTGGGTCTGCGAGCGGATGATCCTGGTCCTCATCGGGCCCGAGCTCTACCAGCTCGCCTGGGACTACGCGAGCGCGGTGAACCATGTCCTGTGGGAGGACCTCGGCGAGTCCGAAGCCGCGTGGAACCACCTGCGCGCACCCATGAACACCTTCCTCAACGCGGCCCACGAGAGGCTGGGCTGACCCGGGCCGCCTGGGGGGCGCGTATCAGGCTCCGGACGGCTCCGGCCACCACAGTGGAAAGCACTCGACATCACTTTGCGAGGCGTCTGGATTCGACCACCGAGCTCTGGATGTCCCCGGTTTCGACAGCGGCAAGGCCGGCGTACCGGTGTGTGCACTCGGAGCCGTGTATGGTTGGTGGGTCGTGCTTGATCAGGAGCTGACGCCAAGGGAGGTGAGGTTGATGACCGCGTTCAAGGCCACGCTGTGCAGTGCCCGGGTCTCCCTCACGTCCCGAGCCGTGGCCTGACTCTCCTGTCCGCCCTCGCTGGGAGCGTGAGCTCGCGGGGCCTACCACACGACAACCTCCTGAAACGGATCTTCCACCGGCATGGACAACACCTGGATCACGCGCGCCGAAACCAGCGCCGACGTCCCCGCCATTCGCGACATCAATCTCGCCGCCTTCCCCACCTCTGCGGAGGCCGACCTCGTCGACGCCCTGCGCGCCGATCCGACCGCCTGGATCGAGGGCCTGTCCCTCGTCGCCGCGGACAAGGCCGGCAACTTGGTGGCTCACGCCCTGCTGACACGCTGCCATATCGACACCACACCGGCCCTGTGCCTGGCCCCGTGCGCTGTCCGACCCGAGCAGCAGCGGACCGGTGCGGGCACCGCGGCCGTCCGCGCGGCCCTGGCCGCGGCAAGGTCACGCGGCGAACACCATGTAGTCGTCCTCGGCCATCCGACCTACTACCCTCGGTTCGGATTCACCCGTGCTTCTGACCACGGCATCGGCCTGGCCATCGACGTCCCGGACGACGCCCTGATGGCACTCAGCCTCGACGCCGGCCATCCGCTCCCCACCGGAACCGTCCACTTCGCCGCACCGTTCGGTATCTGACCCCACCTGTGCCCGCGCGGGGGACTCCGGGCTCCCGCGTGGCACGCCCCCATCGGCCGATCTGAAGAAGCCGTGAACAATCGCCGTCGTGGCTGGGGTTCTGGCTCAGCTTTCGTGCAGGGGCCACTGTGAGCGACGTCTGAGCGTCCCCCGAGCGCCTGACGCAGAGCCGTGCTCCAGCTACGAGTTCGGCGGTTCCGGTACCGGAAAACAGTGTGTCTCCGCCGTACCTTCGCGGAGCAGGTACCCGGCCGCATCCGCAGCTACGGCCAGGGCACACCGGGCGGCTGCGCTCCACTCTGGCCGCAGTCGGTCTTGGCCTGGCCGGCCGGGCCGGCACCCGGCCGGCTTCCGTCCTCGGCGTGTCCGTCAGCCGGAGCACGGTCATGCGCCTGGTCGACGCTCTGTCTGAGCCCGAGGTGCCCGGCGCCGCGGGTGGTCGGCGTAGAGGCACGCGCCACCCGCAAGGGCCGCCACTACGGCACCGTGCTGGTGGACGTCGAAACCCGCCGTCCGATCGATCTGCTTCCGGACCCGGGAAGCTACCAGCGGGATCGCGCCACACGTCCGGTCCTTCGCTGTCGTTCTGACCGACGGGCAGGGAGAGCGGCTGCCGGACTGCCTCGATGCCGTCCGGCAGGACGACCTGCCCAGCATCCACACCCTCGCCGCAGGCATCGTTCCGCGACCGAGCCGGTTTCGCCCTCCTACGGAAACGTGTACTGCTGGCGTGACGGGCAACGGCGGCTCGTGGCCCCTCACTTCGGCCCAATGCGTCAAGTCGGCGGATACCTCAGAGCCATACGATTCCTGGCATGACGACAGCCAACTGCTACGCCTGCGGCCAGGAAGAACGATTCGACGATCTGCCACTACGTGAGCGCATCGTCGTGGATCAGCATTGGCGGGTGGCCCATGCTTTTGACACGGCACTTCCTGGATGGCTGGTGCTGCTGCCCCGTCGCCATGTGACGGCCATCCACGAGCTCACCGAGTTGGAGGCCGAGACGCTGGGAATGTGGCAGGTCAGGTTGTCTCGGGCTCTCCACGACGTGACTGGGTGCGTCAAGACCTACGTTGCGCAGTTCGCTGAGGTTGAAGGGTTCGCCCATGTGCACTTCCACGTTGTGCCGCGCATGAGCGATCTTCCCCAAAGTCTGCGTGGTCCTGGTGTCTTCGGGTTGCTCAGGCAGCCTGAACAACGACGGGTGTCCGCCGGCACTACAGATGAAATCGTGCACGGCCTTCGCGCCCACCTACGTCCTGACCCTTACGCCCCGTGACCGGCCCTCTGGATGCCCGTGAGGCAGCGTGTCCCCGTAGCCAAGGACGAGTGGTCCGGGGTTTGCCCCAACAGATGGGCACCGCCGAGGCGTTATCGCTCCTCGTCCGTACCCGCGGGATCGGCGGCGGCCTGCACGAGGTTGTGCTCCAGGCGTTGCAGGGTGAGCAGGGCCGCGGCCCGCTCCTCGGCGGACATATCAGCGGTCGAGAGGTCCTCGAGCCGGCTCCAGATCTGCTCGACCTCACGGCGCAGGGCATGGCTGGCCACCGTGGGTTCGATGAGGGACGCGCGCTTGTCGGTGGGGGAGGGGCGGCGACGGACGAAGCCGGCCTGCTCCAGGCGCCGGACGGTGCGGGTCATGGTGGCGGCGTCGGAGTCCATCAGGCGCACGAGGTCGGCCTGCCGCTGAGGGCCGAGATCCCACAGGTGCATCATGACCAGCTCCTGGCCCGGATGAAGTCCGATGCGGCGCAGCAGCTGCCCCGCGAACATGCGGTGCAATCGGGCCAGGCGGAAGATCGCGTGACTGATCGGGCCGCTGCCGGCCGCGGCCGGCACCGGGACGGTTGCCTCCTGCCCCGTTCCCGTGGGACCCCATCCGGCTTCCGGTGTGGGCTGTGCCATCTCTTCCTCACTTTCCTGCCCGATCAACTTAATCCTACCTGTCGATAGGCCCTTCGGCGGCCTGTCTCGCTTCGGAGCGGGAAACAGCAGGCCGTGAGGTGTGACGCCCTTCACATTCGACCTGGGGAATGGGTGGACGACTTTACCTGTTCGGACAGGTGATTTACTTGTCCGAACAGGTAATCGCCCCGTGCGGGCCGGGCCGCGTGCGCCCGGACCGCACAACAGCACTCATCCAGAGGAAGAGGCCATGACCACTGCTTTCGATCCGATCGTCCTGGGCGGCAAGCGCCTGGCCAGCCGCGTCGTGATGGCGCCGATGACTCGCAGCCGTGCCTTCGGGCCCGGTGCCGAGCCGACAGAACTGATGGCGACGTACTACGCGCAGCGCGCCAGCGCCGGACTGATCGTCACCGAGGGCATCCAGCCCTCGCCGGTCGGGCAGGGCTACCCGGACACCCCTGGACTGCACACGCCCGGGCAGGTGCGGGCGTGGCGGACCGTGACCGACGCCGTGCACCGCGAGGGGGGTGTGATCTTCGCGCAGCTGATGCACACCGGGCGGATCGGCCACCCGAGCCTGCTGCCCGACGGCCTGCTTCCGGTGGGGCCGTCGGCGGTGGCCGCCAAGGGCCAGGTCTACACCCACGAGGGGCCGAAGGACTTCGTGGTGCCGAAGGAGCTGGGCGAGGCGGAGATCCGGCAGACGATCGCTGACTTCGCCGCCGCGGCACGCAACGCGGTTGAGGCCGGGTTCGACGGCGTGGAGATCCACGGTGCCAACGGCTATCTCATCCACCAGTTCCTCGCCCCCAACACCAACCAGCGCACCGACGCCTGGGGCGGCGGTGTCGAGGGCCGGATCCGCTTCGCCGTCGAGGTCGTCACGGCCGTGGCCGAGGCGATCGGCAGCCACCGGGTCGGCCTGCGGATCTCGCCAGGAAACCCGTACAACGACATGTCCGAGGACAACCCGGGCGAGGTCTACGGGGCGCTGTTGGACCGGCTCGCCGGCCTGGAGCTTGCCTACCTGCACCTCATGGAGGGGCCGGACCGCGCCCTGACCGCGTCGCTGCGCAAGGCGTGGCCCGGCACGTTCGTCCTCAACCCGTTCACCCACCCCGACGCCACCGGCCCCGGCGCGCTGAAGCTGGTCGAGGACGGCAGCGCGGACATGGTCGCCTATGGGGCGCTGTTCCTGGCCAACCCCGATCTGCCGCGCCGCCTCGCCGCCGACGGTCCGTTCAACACCCCGGACCCGGCCACCTTCTACGGCGGCGACCACCGCGGCTACACCGACTACCCGACCCTGGACTGACGTCCGTTGCCGCGTTGCGGCCCTCCTGGTGTTCGGTGCCGCCGAGAACAACGAAAGCCGAGGCGGCCGGACCCCCGCCCCCGCACGGGCGGCCCCCGTGCCCGTCGCCCTGCGCAAATACCCCGGCGCGGGCGGGGGCTGCGGGCGGTC